>CAIRDU010000244.1 GCA_903877395.1 uncultured Planctomycetaceae bacterium | reverse complement strand
CGCATGGCAGGAGATGTCAATGTGCGGTCCCAGAACGGTGGAGCGGAAGTTACAGCCGGTGAAACATCGAGTGCTGCCGAATCAGTTCCAACAACGCTCCGCGGGCCTCGCTGGGCCGGACGATTCTGGACGTTACGAGATCCCACACTCGACTTCACAAGCGTGGTACCAGCCGCAGGCACACCACCGATTTACGAGGCCACTGCCGAAGGAATTGCATCAGCGGTGGATGGTGATGTCGACGATTCACTCGCCAATCCCGAAAAGGAAAACCCAATTCAGCAAGCGCAGTTCAGCGAGTTTGGCGCTGCGGCTGCGCCGCAGGTAGTCAGAGCGGCTCCGGCGCGTCGGCTGCGTGCGTTTCCCAGATCAAGTACGCCACTTGCGGTGCGATGGTTTCCGAGTCCATCGGGAGGGGAGTGGATCGCCGTGATCACGTCGGGCGTCAACCTCGTTGTGGATGGCGTTGACCCAGCTGGCCCGCTCGATATTTCAACTGACCGGCTTGTGATCTGGACCAAAAGTGGCACACAGCCAGATCTGGATGGCAACGCCGCACAGTCGGCCGACACGCCGCTGGAACTTTACATGGAGGGAAATGTCGTTTTTCGGCAAGGGCAGCGCATCGTTGAAGCCGTGAGCATGTTCTACGACGTGCCCCGTTCGTCGGGTGTGATCACAGGCGCCACGGTGCTCACGCCAGTCGACAATTACGCGGGCGTTGTGCGGCTCCGCGCTGACGTCCTGCGGCAGGTGGATCGCAGCCGATTCGTGGCTCAGCGCACCGGGCTTACATCCAGCCGGCTCGGCGTGCCAACATGGGAATTTCGTTCGAGAGAGCTGGAGTTTACAGACGAACAGGTGCCACTGCCCGGACCCTTCGGCCAGCCCATGAATGATCCGCTCACCGGCGAGCCCGCCATCGAGCACCAACAGTTCATCAGCAGTCGTAACAACACGATCAACCTCGGCGGCGTGCCTGTGCTGTGGTGGCCAGTGCTGGCGACGAACGCCAAGAAGCCGACATTCTATATCAATAACGCACAGGTAAAAAACGATCAGGTCTTTGGCACGCAAGTGCTGACAAGTTGGGATGCATTTCAAGTGTTTGGCTGGCGTCGCCCGCCGAGTGGCGTGGACTGGGATTTCGACATCGACTACCTGAGCTTGCGAGGCTTTGGCGGCGGCACATCGCTGCTCTACAACCGCCCGTCGTTTCTCGGCATCGACACGCCCGCAAACGGAGTCGCAGATGCTTTCTTTATCGGCGATAGTGGCCTCGATAACCTCGGTTACCTGCGACGCACGTTCACCTATCCGGGCTATCCGGATACCACGTTTCGTGGCCGCTCGTTCTGGAGGCACCGTCAAGATCTAGGCGCCGGTTGGCAGGCCAGAGGCGCGGCGGGCTGGATAAGCGACATGAACTTCCTGGAAGAGTACTATGAGGCTGAGTGGGAGGAAGGCTACGAGCAGCGCACATGGCTCGATCTGCGGCGTCCTGTTGATAACCGCGAACTAAGGCTGCTCACCAGCGTGCGGGTTGATCCATTCTTCACACAGAGCGAGTGGTGGCCGAGGCTCGACCACTACTGGATGGCGCAGCCGCTGCTCCGCGATTCCTTGAGTTGGTACGAACATTCTGGTGTTTCATACGTTCGACAAAATGTCCCACAGACGCCGGCGGCTGGTCAGGGGAGTAATATCTGGACGCTCCTTCCGTATGAAAATAACGTTATTGGTCAGCGGCTTGCAACGCGGCAGGAGATCGACATGCCATTTCAGGCCGGAGCCGTAAAGATCGTGCCATATGCGCTCGGCGAACTGGCGAACTGGGGTCAGAGTCTCACGCAGGCGCCGATCAATCGGGCCTACGGCCAGGTCGGCGTTCGCTCGAGCCTGCCGCTCTGGTCGGTCGACAACACGGTGGAGAGCCAGCTCTGGAATGTACACGGACTGGCACACAAGGTGGTCTTCGAAACAGAGTTTGCATACACGAATAGTTCTCAGGACGTGTCGCAGTTTCCGCTCTACGACCAGATCGATGACGATACGATCAACCAATACCGTCGCAATATCCCCTACTGGGATTATGGCGCGGTGCCTGGCCAGTCAACGCCGTTGGGTTCGCCATTCATCTTTGGCCCCGACAACAAGTACGATCCGCGTTCGTACGCGGTTCGCCGTGGTCTTGGTGGCTGGGTCACCGGGCCCACCGAGATTGCCAACGACCTCACGGTTTTTAGGCTCGCGGCGAGGCAGCGTTGGCAGACCAAGCGAGGCCCCATGGGCAATCGGCGGATCATCGACTGGATCACGCTCGACGTTGATGGCGAGATTTTTCCAAATACAAGCCAGAACTTTGGCCAGATGTTGGGCCTTTGGCAATATGACTTCCGCTGGCATGTGGGCGACCGTACGACGGTGCTCTCGTCGGCAGACGTCGATTTTTTCACAGGAGGCCAGCAACTCTATACGGTTGGAGCGCTCCTCAATCGCACGCCGAGAGGCAGCTTTTATATCGGTTTCAATGAATACGGTGGGCCGATTCAGGCCAGCGTGCTAACGGGTTCCTACACCTACCGGATGAGTCCGAAGTGGGCCAGTACGTTTGGCACCGCGCTCGATTTGCGAGGCCGTAACATTGGCCAGAACCTACAATTAGTGAGGATTGGCGAGTCATTCCTCATGACGTTTGGCTTCAACGTCGATTACAGCCGCAACAACGTCGGCGTCACATTCAACCTCGAACCCCGATTCCTGTCTCGCACACAGTTCGCCAGCCGCACCGGTTTGGATGTTCCGATGGCCGGCACCTACGGCTTGGAGTAAACACAACTTCTCCAGAGGATTGCGGGAAGGGATCGCTGATTATGCAGTCTCCTCGCCGGAGAGGGGTTTGGCAACGGGGTTTTTGATTGCCATGGTGATTCCCAGATAGAGGCCCGCCAGCAGGGCGTACGCAGCGGCCATTTGGATGGGACCGCGACCGGCGGCTTGGGGTGGCAGCGAGCCGATGTCCCACGGCAGGAAGAGCCGGCCATCGGGAAACGGTGAGTGCATGATGCCGCACAGCGTGCATGCGGCGGCTACTAGGCACCAGCCGGCAGCCGATCTAATTTTGCGATCGATCAGTGACACAACCATGCCAGCCCATACAAGGCTCGTCACAATGAAGCCCGCAGAAAGTAGCCGCATCGAGAAGAGTTCCTGTGCGAGTCCTTGTCCTGGCACGGCCCCTGCGGCCATAAGCTTGTTGGTTTGGATCATTACCATCGCAGCCATGGCTGGCACGCAGGCAATCGCCACCGCTGGATAGTGCCGCTGCGGCGTAGCGTGAAAACTCTGGGCCGTGATCTCTAGGCCGATGAACACCAGAATCGGAAGAATTGCTGGGGCTGGAATGGCCTGATAGAGATAGGCAAACGTGCCCGTTAAGCCAGCCACGCCAATACACACCGCAGTGGCGAGCGTGTACGCGGCGCGGCCCCCCATTGCCTTGTAGGCCGGGTGGCCGATGTAGGGCGTTGTTTGGATCACGCCACCGCATGCACCGGCAACGATTGTCGCGATTGCTTCCACGCCAATGATGTGGCCCGTATGGTATTCATCGCCGGCTGCTGCGGCGCTCTCCGTGCAGTCGATGCCACCGACCACGGTGCCCAGCGCGAAAGGGATGACGATCGGCAGATACTGAACCGTGTCGCCCCACGCTTCAATCCATTCGCACTTGAGTGCAGCCAGCCACTCCGTAGGCCAGAGAGCCGCCTGGGGGTCGATTGCAGCGTGTCCTGCAGCAGCGGGAATCCATCCAATGGATGTGCCGATCGCATGAATCAATCCGCCGACGATGAGGGCCGCCAGTGCACCTGGTATGCGTAGGGGCAACGGAATGCGTGCGGTGAGGCTGGCCAGCACAATCCCAAGCGAGACGAGGCCGACCAGCGGTGAACTGAAGATTTCAAGCAGTGGTAAAAATGCGATGAGCGCCAGCGCGATCGCCGCCAAGCTTCCGAGGAGGCCAGCCCGAGGAACGATCCGACGGATTGACCCAGCCACAAACGCACAGAGGAGTTTGAAAAAACCACTGGCGACGATCGCGCACATGCCAATGTGCCACGCATGCCGAGCGGCTGCTTCGCGATCCATTCCGGCGGCGATCGCTGAGGCAAAGGCGGGCCCAAGCACGAAAAAAACCATTCCAAACGTGCTCGGCGTGTCGAGTCCTAGGGGCATGGCCGTGACGTCCGTGCGACCGGTGCGTCGGGCCAGACCAAACGCCATCCACGTGAAAAGCAGATCCCCCACGACCACGCCAGCCGCGGTGCCAGGCACCAGATGCGAGATCGCAAACTGGGCTGGAAAATCAAAGGCGGCTGCTAGCAGAGAAACGGCCAAAACGAGATCGGCCAGATTGTCGAGGGAGAGGCCGAAAAAAGCGTTGATATCGCCCAGTGCGGCCCAGCAATAGCGGGTTGGTGCTGGTTTCATGGGGTGTGAGCCTACCAAAAATGGGGCACAGCGATTTTTCGGGGCTATACTGCGAGCGTCCTAAGCGAGGCCGCTCTTTTTTGTTGACCCAGCGAACCTTTTTGCCCACGGCTGCGTATTCACAGATGGTTTCGCACGATTCCTACTCTCAGGCTCGATCCATTGACAGGTCCGAACCGGGCCGTGTGGTTTCCAGCACAGTCAATACTAGCGAGCAGGGTGGGGAGCAGGCCGACGAGGATCTGCTCCGCAGGTTTCGAGTGGCCGACGATGTACGAGCGTTTGAGACGCTCATGCATCGCTACGAACATGAATTGTTTAGCTACCTCCGTCGCTACCTTGGCAGCGCGGAGATGGCGGAAGATGTCTTTCAAGCGACTTTTTTGCAGGTGCATTTGAAGAGGGAGAATTTTGAAGACGGCCGTCGTTTTCGGCCGTGGCTTTACACGATCGCCACGAATCAGGCCATCGACGCCCAGCGTCGGAATCGTCGTCATCGCATGGTGAGCATCGATCAGCGCGCTGGCGGAGAGAACGACTTGGGGGCGCTTGTGGAGATGCTGGCGGGCCACGAACAGACAGCCGACGAGCAGATGGAAGACGAGGAGTCAAGGCAGTGGGTGCGCTCGGCCGTCGAAGAACTTCCTGAAACGCTGAAGGGCGCATTGTTGTTGGTCTATCACCAAGGAATGAAATACCGCGAGGCGGCTGAAGTGCTGGGGATTCCAGTGGGTACCGTGAAGAGTCGGCTCCACTCCGCTTTGTTGAAACTGAATGAGTCTTGGTACGCAAGCGGGAAAATTCTTTAAAAACGCGAGCACCAATTTTATGCGAGACGATCTTGTAGGGTATTTATTGAACGCGGTAGACGAGCCGGAGATGAAGCGGCTCGAAATGGCTCTGGCCGATCCCAATGAGGGGCCGGAACTGCGGCGCGACCTCGATTGCCTCCGAAGGAGCACGGCGGTTATGTCGCGAGATCGCGGCACGATCACCCCTCCACCAGGGCTGGCTGAACGCACGATGAAGTTTGTCCAATCACGGGCTGGTGAGAAGCGGCCAATGCCCCGAGCGTTTACGGCCGAGGCCGCACGAGACCACGGCGTGGCGACGAGAGCATGGTTCGATCGGATTATCATCGTGGCTACGGCGATGGCCGCATGCGTGCTCGTCGGGCCGTTGCTCCTTGACGCGATTGGGGAGTCGAGGGCTCGCCGAGTGGAGCGAAATCTGGTTAAAGTATCGGGGGCTCTTGAGGGCTATGCCCAATCGCATCGCATTTTTCCGTCACCCCCGGACTCGGGGTCGCTTTCACGGGCTGGGCTCTATGCCCCCACGCTGGTTTCGGAGGAACGCCTCGTCGCCGACGACGGCACGCTGCTCTGTCCCGACTCTGTCCTTTCTAATCGCAAGAACTTTCGCGTACCCACACTCGACGAACTCAAGGCTGCCGTGGGCACTCCCGAGTTTGAAGTGATGCTGCAATCCATGGGGGGGGACTACGGCTACACGCTTGGCCACAGGGATGTCGAGGGAAGGCTGCAGCCGATTCATCATTTGAATCGCTCGCATCATCCCATCATCGCGGATGCCCCTGACGATAATGGCGAGAAGAGCAGCAACCACCCAGGTGGACTCCATTATGTGCTCTACGAAGATGGCCATGTGGAGCGACTCTTTCTGGATGATATCAGTCACAACGATCATCTTTTCAAGAATCACGCTGGAGAAACAGCTGCGGGCATCGATCCCGACGACGCCGTCATCGGCAGTTCGCTCCGCCAGCCCTAGCGGGCATCTCGCCGAAGCGTAGCGACGGCTTGGAAGGTTGGGCTTTCGAAGGCAATGGCGGTCGGCGGAAGCTTGAGGCAGCCTTGGTCGTATCCTCGCCCCCACGACGAGACTTCTGCCGCACACATTGCCGGCTTGGGCCACAGGACACCCGCTCCAGAGAAAATCCGATGCACTCTGGTGTGCCTAAGACAGCAGTTAGGCTAATGCGTGCTGGCTGAAGTCAGCACGCATTACTTTCTGGCGATGGACTGTTTGGCCGCTTCGGCTACAGCTTCAGCCGTGATGCCAAAATGTTTGTAGAGCGTGGCGGCGGGGGCCGATGCCCCAAAGCTTTTCATGCCCACAAACCGGCCGAGAGGGCCAATCCATTTGTCCCATCCGAAGCCACAGGCGGCCTCGCAGGCAACCCTCGCGGCCACGGCCTGCGGCAGTACGCTCTCTTGATAGGCCGCATCTTGCGATTCAAAGAGGTCCCAGCACGGCATGCTCACAACTCGAGCGTGCAGGCCACCGGCTGCCAGCAACACCGCCGCGTCGAGGCAGATCTGCACTTCGCTGCCAGTGCCGATCAGAATGCAGTCGGGCTTGCCACCGGGAGCATCCTTGAGGACATACGCGCCCTTGGCGACGCCGGCTGCCGAGCCAAACCCCGTACGGTCGAGCGTGGGGAGATTTTGCCGACTCAGTACGAGCACGGCTGGCCGATCGGCGCGACGCATCACAACTTTCCACGTTTCGGCTACCTCGTTGGCATCTCCCGGTCGAAATACGCTGAGTCCTGGCACAGCGCGGGCGCTGGCGAGTTGTTCGATTGGTTGATGCGTTGGCCCATCCTCGCCGAGCCCGATTGAGTCGTGCGTGAGAATATAAATCACGCCCAAGTTGCCGATCGCTGAAAGCCGCAGCGACGGCTTGAGGTAGTCGAAGAACACAAAGAATGTGGCGCAGTAGGGCCGGAGGCCGGAGAGCGCCATTCCATTGCAGGCCGCCGCCATGCCATGCTCACGGATACCGAAGTGAAAATTGCGGCCACCGTACGAACCCGGAGAAAAGTCATTGGCCCCGGCTACCAGAGTCATGGTCGAGGGGGCGAGATCGGCCGAACCACCAAGGAACCACGGCACCGCAGCACTCATGGCCGAAAGCACTTTGCCCGAAGAAATACGACTGCCCACACCCTTGGGGTCAGCTGGGAATGACGGGATGTGCTTCTCCCAGTCGGTGGGCATGCGTCCGTCCAGAAAATCAGTCAACTCCGCAGCCAAGAGCGTATGCGACTTGGAATAGTCGGCCAAACTTTTTTGCCAAGCCTCGTGGGCCTGCTTTCCCCGGGCTCCCATCGTTTTTGCAAAGTGCTCTGGCACTTCGCTGGGTACCAAAAAATGGGCGTCGACTGGCCAGCCATACGCCTCCTTGGCCCCCTTGATCTCGTCGGCACCCAAGGGTGCACCGTGTGCCTCGTGCGATCCTGCCTTTTTCGGCGCGCCAAAGCCGATTTGGCTTTTGACGACAATCAGCGTCGGCTTTTTTTGCTCCGCCTGAAATGCTTGCAAAGCCTTGCGCACGGCCGCGGTGTCGTTGGCGTCGGCAACATGCTCGACGTGCCAGCCGAGCCCTTGAAACCGAGCACCCACGTCTTCGGTGAAAGCCAGTTCTGTTGTGCCCTCAATCGTGATCGAGTTGTGGTCGTAGATCCAGCAGAGATTCGAAAGCCGTAGGTGGCCGGCGATCGAAGCAGCCTCGGCGGCTACCCCCTCCATCAAATCGCCGTCACTGCACAACACATAAGTGTTGTAGTCGAAGAGTTGGTGGCCCGGTTGATTGTAATGGGCTCCCAGCCAGCGGGCGGCGATGGCCATGCCGACAGAGTTGCCACAGCCTTGGCCGAGCGGGCCAGTGGTTGTTTCAATCCCGGCGGTCATGTGATGCTCTGGGTGCCCCGCACACACGCTTCCCAACTGACGGAAGTGTTTGATGTTGTCGAGTGTGACAGCCGGTTCATGCCGCGATGCATCGGCTGCCCCTCCGCGGCGAATTCCAGCTAGGTGGATGAGCGAATAGAGCAGCATCGATGCGTGTCCGCAGGAGAGTACAAATCGGTCGCGATTTGGCCAGGCGGGATCGGTGGGGTCGTACCGCAAAAAATCTTTCCAGACGGTGTAGGCAACAGGGGCCAATGCCATCGGAGTGCCTGGATGGCCGCTCTTGGCGGCTTCAACCGCATCCATCGAGAGCGTGCGAATCGTGTCGATCGCCAGACGATCCAGATCAGCAACCAGAGACGATCGCGCAGGAGCGGCGACTGGGGTGGGAGCCATGAAAGCGTTTCTCCGAGAAGAGCGGGCCTAAAAAAGATGCGTTATTCCTGTGGCGAGAGTGTAGGACCGGGGGCGAATCTGCGTCAACGATTGCACACCCACGCTAGACCGCCCCCTGTACGCAGGGGCGGGATTGATTACCGGGCCATGTGCCGCCGGTATTCTTCATCCAGTTCGGAAGCGCTGCGTTTGCACAGCCGCCAGAGCGTTTCGGTGTCCACCGTGCCTGTGTAGATTCGAACGAGGTATTCCACAAAAGCCTCTCGGTAGCGGCCTTGCTGACCATTCATAAAAAAGTCGGCTAAGCCGGAAATCTGGCTGTAGATCTCCGGCAGGCGTGCGTCAGCTTGGAACTCGCGACGGCCCATTGCCGTGAGTTCCTCCAGCGGCACGTAGAAATTGTCTTCGAGAAGTCGCTGCCGGGCGGCCGGAACCCGGCCATTCTCAATGCCGCCGAGCGTCCAGCCAAAGTCGGTCGCTTGCAGGCTTTCCATAAAGCAGGCGGCGGCCTCGATGGCCCAGAACCCAAAGCGTTCGCCGGCCAAGGGGCTCGTCGCTCGTGTCTCAGCAAAAAGTTGATGGGTGGCTTCGTGATAAATCGTTGTTGTATCGAGGCCTGCCACAAACGCATTGTCAACGGGATCGGACTGCACTTTGGAATCAAAAAACCACGCCGTATGCGTTGGGCTCCAATAGATGCCAAGCGTGCGGGCAATCGTCGGTTCAAGTGCTTCTAGTTCGGTGACATACTCTTTTCGGTTTGCCATAAGCACCGCTGCGAATGGATCGCGTGCAGCAATGCGTCCGCGGCCCTCCAGCCTTTTTTCCAGCTCGGCCGGTGGGATGGAAAATGCACCAAATATCTGCCGCCAGATGGAGTGCGATTCTTCGAGGCACGAACCCAAAATGGCGACAGAGTCTGGGCTGGCAGTCGATGTGATCTGCCAGTGGTCGAAGTTGCATTTCCAGCCGAGGTCGAGGGTGCGGGGCTTGGCAGCATCATCCGAGGCCTTCACCCAGCGTCCCCGGACATATCGGTCCCCCGCCTGATACCTTGCCAGTCGACCCCTTGGTAGCCAGCCGTACGCAGCGGAATATTCTTCTCCTTTGTCGAGCCGCCTCGCCGCCTCGGGCCACACCCACAATCCATCCCGACGCACCCACCCGCCAGCTTCCCTTGCTTGTGCGTGCTCGGGATCATCCCGCAGCGTTCGGTAGAGCAGTCGCACCGCGGCACAGCTTTGCTGCTGAATTGCTGGTTGGATGCTGCCTGCGGCATTCTCATGGTTGACGGAGGCAGGTGGCTTGGCGTGCATCCTTGCTGCTGCCAGCGCCATGGCAAACGTGCCGGCGGCGCGTTGCCTTCGTGCGTCGCAGAAGTCGGACCAGATTGCTTGCGCATCGGCTGCATGAATCCATTCGGGCTGCTGCAGCTTTGGCGGAATGGTCACGACCAGCGTCCGGCCAGCATCGTCAGGAAGGCGCCAGTCACGAATGAGCGAAGCGAGTCGTTCATTGCCGCTGATGGTTGCACGCCGCTGGAGTTCAGCCGCAACTCCTTGCCATTCTTCGTCCTGCCCAATCGGTGTTGCGAGATGTTGCTGATCAGCAGCTTCGCACGCATACAAAGAGCAGCAGCCAACTAGGATCGCTCCGATAAACGTTGCGGGTGTTCGGCATCGCAGTTTTTGCCACAGCGATACGAGCCAGCCGATCATCGCGGCCGCCACATTGATCGTAGATAGCAACCAGTAGACGGGATCGACGAGATAATCCCACGCGTTGTCCGACTCTAGGCAGCCGATTTGCCACGCCGCACCAGCCACCAAGAGCACAGTCCCAAACGTGTTTTTTTGGAGGAGGAGCACCCCGCCACAAATCGCGGCAACCGCAGCGACTCCGGGAGATTTCCATCCCAGTTCGTACGGATCAAAAGAGCCCAGCCCCAAGCCGAGAGGATAGAGCAGGAGCCCACAGGTAAATCCAAACCAGATCGCTGTGCGTGTGGCGAGACGATTCAAAAGCGGTTGGCGAAGCAGGGGTGAGATGCCAAAGTCGAGGAGCAAGATCGCCAATGGAATGGAGAAGTTGGCACTGAAGCTATGGAGCCAGCGGGCCAGCGGCAATCCATCGATTGGTACAATTGCAAAAGTCGCAGCAGCGAGCGGCAGCCAACGCGGGCCGGCATGAGAGAGGCCAGCGGCGTTGAAACCAAACTGGATAGACCGCACCACGGCGGCGATGACAATCGCCCAGACCGCCACTGGATACCACCACTCAATCATAAAAATAGCTCATCCGTTCCAAGGCGTATCCGACTCGGGAGGACGAGTTGGGTTCGCGGTCCCCCCCACGCCTCACGTCATAGGTTTGCGAACTTGCGAGAGAATCCACGCTTCATTCATGGCAATATGCCTGATTCGTTTCATCTTCCACGAATAGACCAGATGCACGCAGCCTGCGGCATCTTGAATCATATAGGGATAGGCGAAGTTTTCATTTGTCTCGTTGTCAAGTGTTGCGACCTGCTGCCAATCGTTCGAGAAAACGGCCGAGCCATCCGGGCCTGGAGAACCCTCTGCAATTGCCACACTCAGGTTATGCCTGTCGGAACGTGAATTATTGAAGACGATCAACACATGACCGGTCGAGAGTCGGACGGCGGCAACGCTGGCATCGGGGTTGGCAAGTCCCGTTACCGTTGGCGGTGACCATGTTTTTCCTGCATCGGCGGTGCGCTGCACGAAGAGGCGTCGCGCCTTGGAATGGTTGCGAAGATACGCCACAGCGTGGTCGCCATCGAGCGGTACGACGGCTGGTTGCAGCATGGATCGCCCCCCAGCCATCCGCGACTTGGTCGCCACCAACCGCTCACCATCCCGCCGCAGCCAGAGCATTTCTGGGAATTTACCAATACATTCGTGATAGACCGGCAGCCCAATCTCGCCGGAGTCGAGCAGCACAGGCGCGGCACGCACCAGCTCGCTGATGTTGAAAAATGGGCTGAGTGTAAGCCGATGGCTCTGGCTCCACGTTGTGCCACCGTCGTACGAGCAGCAGGCATTCAGCGAGCTCCCCGACCAGCCCCCCACGGCAATCGTCACGTAGACGAGCCACAGTTGGCCGTCGGGCATTGCAAACAGCACCGAATTACCGACCTTGTCGACATACCGATCGAGATCGCGCATCGCCGTATGGCGGTCGACGATTCGTTGGGGTGCGCCCCATGCCGGATGCTCGCCGTCGCGATTGACTGAAGTGCTTTGGGCGATTGGCAGTGGTGCCAACTCGGCCAGCCAGACCGCCACATCCCGCCCACCTTCTCGCGAGCCCGCATACCAGGCGCACGCCAACCCTCCATCAGGCCGCGCACAGATGGAGGGGCAGTGCACATAAGCCAGCGCCGGATCGTGATCGATAAAGCTGCTGGCAAAAGCTGGTGCCTCGTTGGCGACAGGTGCAGCTGGCATTCGAAACAACGACCCTGCCGCCGGCAACGCACCCCGTTCAGGTCGGGGCCAGCACCACATCGCCGCCGCTGCCGACACCAGCATTGTTCGGCGAGTGAGATCCTCCATGATCACTGATCACTCCTCCTTCGATGACTGCGAGCCAACGGATCAGGCATCCTCGGCAAAGGCCGAGTCAAACTGTCGTTGGCTGGGTGAAAAATCAAGGTTTTGCACAAACTCGCAGGCCTCTGCCGCGCCGTGCTCGCGATCCATGCCGCAATCTTCCCACTCCACTGACAGAGGTCCCTCGTAGGCGATCTGGTTGAGCGCGCGGATGATCTCTTCGAAGTCGATACCACCCCGGCCCGGTGAACGGAAGTCCCAGCCTCGGCGAGGATCCCCAAAGTTGAGGTGGCTTCCCAGAATGCCGCTCCGTCCGTTGAGCGTGACAACGGCATCCTTTATATGAACATGGTAGATGCGATCGTGAAACGTCCGGATAAATTCGACCGAGTCAACGCCCTGCCAGTGAAGGTGGCTAGGGTCAAAATTGAACCCAAATTCCTCGCGGCGGCCGAGTGCATCGAGTGCCCGTTGAGCCGTGACCGTATCGAATGCAATTTCCGTGGGG
>CAIRDU010000243.1 GCA_903877395.1 uncultured Planctomycetaceae bacterium | reverse complement strand
GGCAGCTAACGCAGCGACTGCGTGGCTTCGCGAATGCCAGCCTCGGCGGCTCCGGCTAAGCAGTCGATCTCATCGAGCGTGATGCACAAGGGTGGCATCAGCACAACGACATCTCCCAGCGGCCGCAACAGGGCACCGTGCTTTCGTGCGGCCAAGCACGCGCGCATGCCGCGTTTTTCCTCCCATGAATAGCTGCGGCCGCGTGCCTTGTCGGCGACCAGTTCAATGCCCACCATCATTCCGCACTGCCGTACGTCGCCGACGTGCTCGATTGTCGCGATGCGGGCGATGTGATCGCGGAGCCTCGCGATCTTTGGCGGCAGGCATTCGAGCACGCGTTGGTCGTCGAAAAGCGCGAGCGACTCAAGCCCGACAGCTGCGGCCAATGGATTGCCGCCGTAGGTGTGCCCGTGAAGGAATGTGCGTTTCTCGGCATGAGTGCCGAGAAACGCATTCCACACACGCGGGGTGGTGAGCGTTGCGGCCATTGGCAGATAGCCTCCGGTGATGCCCTTGGCCAAACAGAGAAAATCAGGGCTAACCCGCTCCTGCTGGCAGGCGAAGAGCGTGCCTGTCCTGCCAAAACCGACGGCCACCTCGTCGGCAATCAGCAGAACGTCGTATTGTTGAGTGAGTTCTCGGACGGCCCGCAGGAATCCCGGCGGGTGTACGAGTATCCCTGCCGCCGCCTGCACCAGTGGCTCCATAATCATGGCGGCAATCTCGTGCGACTGTCGCTTCAGGATGTTTTCCAGGTGCTCCAGTGATGTGTTCTGCGAGGCCTCGGCGAGTCTAGGTGATCCTTCCAACGGTCGTCGGACGCAGGGCGTCGGAATGCGGATCGCGTCGAACGTGAGCGAAGCAAAGAGCGAACCAAACCGGGGCACGCCACCCACGCCCGTGGCGCCGAGCGTGTCGCCGTGATAGGCCTCGTCGATCGCGATAAATTTTGTGCGAGATGGCTGGGGGTCGCCGCATTGTCGCCAGAATTGAAACGCTAGCTTGAGGGCCGCTTCGATGGCCGAGGAGCCGTCACTGGAAAAGAACACCCGCTCTAAGCCCGCAGGAGCCGCCTCGATAAGGCGTTTGGCAAATCGTGTTGTGGTGGGATTCGATAAGCCCAGATTGGTCGTGTGGGCCACGCGGCCGAGTTGCTCGATCAGCGCCTGGTTGAGCCGCGGATGGCAGTGGCCGTGCACGTTGCACCACAAACTGCTCGAGCCATCGATGTAGCGATTGCCATCGGTGTCGAAGAGCGTGGCCCCCTGCCCTCGTTCGATGAGCAGCGGATCGTACTCCTGCATTTGGGTAAACGCATGCCATACGTGGCCGGCATCCCACGCAGCAAGGTCGTGGTTGTCCATAGTATGATTATGGCCCCATGGCCCGGATCAATTCGAGGCACATTGCACGGACCTCGCCGGGGTTCACGTTGGCATTTTTTTTGCGTGCCTGCCCAATGAGTCCGGCAGCAGCTTGCTCTTTGCCGCCTTGCACATCCGCGACGATTTTTGGATTGCTAACCAGCAGTTCGCGGCACAAGGCGCGGAGTTCATCCTCGCCCACAGCAGCTATTTCCATGGCCCCCACAACATCGGCGGCCGATCGTCCACTCGCTACCATTTCCGCAAAGATTTCTCTGGCGCGGCTTGTGTCAAAGTTGCCAGCGGTCACGCGGGCGATCAGATCGGCGAGCCCTGCGGGCTGGACCGGAAAATCTGCAATCGCGCCGCCTCGCTCCTTGAGCATGCGCAGCACGTCTTGTTGCATCCAATTGCTGGCTACTTTGCCCCCGCCCACCTGCGAGGCCAGTGTTTCAAAGTAGGCGACCAAATCGCGGCCTTGGTTTACAAGCACATCGGCATCGTAGGCCGAAATGTTCCATTGCGATTCAAGGCTCTGGCGAAGTTGTTTGGGTGGCGATTCCATACTCGCTCGAACGGCGGCCAGCTGTTGCGGCGAGACAGTCACAGGCACCAGGTCGGGCTCTGGGAAATAGCGGTAGTCGCTGGATTCCTCCTTGTGCCGCTGGGCCCGTGTCACGCCGGCAGGATCGTCCCACCCTCGCGTCTGCTTTGGCATTGTGCCCAGTTCGGCGCGGGTCTGCTGCCACTCCTCCCACTGCCTAGCCACCTCGTAGATCAACGCCCGCTCTACGGAGCGGAAGCTGTTCATGTTTTTAATCTCGACGATCGGTGTTTTGGCGATGCGGCCCGAGGCTTCCGGGATGTGAAGATTCACATTGGCATCAACCCGCAAGCTGCCCTCCTGCATATTGCAATCGCTCACACCAAGATATTCCAGCAGCAATTTCAGCTCGTTGAGCCACGCTCTGGCTTCCTGTGGGCTCCGTAGATCGGGTTCTGTCACGATCTCGCACAGTGGTGTGCCGGCGCGGTTTAAATCGATTCGGCTGTCGGCTGTGCCGGCGGTATCGTCGTGCATGCTCTTGCCAGCGTCTTCCTCAAGATGCACTCGCACAATCCGAACTGTCCTGGGCGCGAAGGCGCCTTTTGGGTCGACCACTTCCAGCGATCCGCTGCTAGAAAACGGCAGATCGAACTGGCTGATCTGATACCCCTTGGGCAGGTCGGGATAGAAGTAGTTTTTGCGGTCCCATTTCGTGAACGACGCGATCGTGCAATCGAGCGACAAGGCGGCTTTCATCGCCAGTTCAAAGGCTGCGCGGTTCATTACCGGCAGCGACCCTGGGAGTCCTAGGCAGACCGGACAGACCTGTGTATTGGGAGGGGCACCGAAGGCCGTCGAGCAACCGCAGAAAAGCTTGGTGCGGGTCTGCAACTGCAGGTGAACCTCCAAGCCGACGATGGTTGTGTAGGGCGCGGCAGTCGGAGCGTTGGCAGCGTTCATCGAACCGGTTTCTTTGGGCGTCGGAGGTGCCAGTCGGTGAGGCGTTGAAAGCGGTCGCTGGCCCGCAGCAGCAGCGGTTCGGCCAAGGCTGGGGCCTGCAGTTGGAAGCCGATCGGCAGGCCCGACTGGGTGAACCCGCAAGGAAATGAAATCCCACCGATACCGGCTAAGTTGGCTGCAACGGTGTACAGATCCACGAGGTACATCGCCAGCGGGTCGCCCGTTTTTTCGCCCAGCTTAAAAGCAGGGGTAGCCGACACCGGTCCGCCGATCAGATCCACATGCTCAAATGCGTCGAGGTAGTCCTGCCGAATAAGCCGTCGCACTTTCATTGCCTTGGCGTAGTAGGCATCGTAGTAGCCGGCCGAAAGTGCGTAGGTGCCCAGCATGATTCTTCGCTTGACCTCGGGGCCAAATCCTTCGCTGCGGCTGCGGCAATACATTTCCACCAGCGGCGAGTCGTAGGCGAGGTGGCCGTCGCTCGCACGGCCGCCTTTTCGCGAGGCTGTTTCCTCGCAGCGACGGCCGTAGTGGGCGCCGTCGTATCGCGCCAGATTGCTGGATGCCTCGCAGGGGGCAATGAGATAGTACGTGGGCACGCCATATTTTGCGTGTGGCATTCGGATGTCGAGCACCGTCGCGCCTGCCGCCTTGAGTACGGCAAACGCCTCTTCAACGCCCTTAGCCACTTCCGGATCGAGTCCTTCTGCAAAATGATCCGGCACCCGGCCGATGCGCACGCCCGTCAGCGGTTGCTCAAGTAATTCTGTATACCGTGGCACATCAGCGACCAGCGACGTGGAGTCGCCAGGGTCATGCCCTGCGATCGTCTCGAGCACGAGCGCACAATCGGCGGCACTTCTGGCCATGGGCCCAATCTGATCGAGGCTGGATGCAAAAGCGATCAATCCGCGACGGCTGACGCGTCCGTATGTGGGCTTGAGCCCCGTGATGCCGCAGAGGCCTGCCGGTTGGCGAATCGATCCCCCTGTGTCGGAGCCGATGGCCACAGGGGCCATGTCAGCGGCCACGCACGCCGCCGAGCCGCCACTGGATCCACCTGGTGCGCGAGAAAGATCCCATGGATTTCGGACCGGACCAAACGCGGAGTTCTCGTTGGATCCACCCATCGCAAACTCATCCATGTTTGTCTTGCCGACGATAACAGCATCGGCTTGCCGCAGCCGGCTGACGGTGTCGGCGTCGTACGGAGGCCGGAAGTGTTCCAGCATTTTCGAGGCGCAGGTCGTGGGCAGGTCGGCGGTGCAGAGCACATCCTTAACGGCCACTGGCAACCCCGCTAGCGGGCCAATCGGCTGACCGGCTCTGCGCCGGGCGTCGATTTTTGCCGCGCAGGCCAAGGCTCCCTCGCGGTTGACGTTCAAAAACGCATTGATCGAGCCGTTGCTGGCTTCGATCCGGCTGAGG
>CAIRDU010000242.1 GCA_903877395.1 uncultured Planctomycetaceae bacterium | reverse complement strand
TAAACTACTTTCCCTTCCCGAGCTTGGAAGCCGCAGTTGCGGTGGCCACTGGACTTGGCCTGGAACGCGTTCTGAGAGCCGCCTTCTTTTTTGATGCCGACTTTGGCGACACAGACTTCTTTCGGGCAGCGGATCGCATTGCGGGCTTGGACTCCGCCAGCGGTGGCTTTGTCCGAGATGAAACCGTGGCACGGAATGCGTCGATCGCACCTGTGGTCATCAGAATCTTGCGTGGACGCAAGATCGAATACGCATTGAGCTCACCCACCGGGGCAACCGACACACCCTCAATATTGCGGGCGCTCTTCCATAGGTTTTCATCGTGTTTTTCGGGGGACACAAGCACGGTGTGCTCACCGAGACCCAAGGCACTCAAGAGCTTTGCGATCGTTGCGGTTTTAGGCGAAGCAAACGCCAGCGTATCGACCAACTTAATCTCATCGTCAGCGAGACGGGCAGCCAAGGCCATCCGCGTGGCTGTGCGAAGCGCTTTTTTCGGCATCCGCCAACCGAAGTCGCGAGGGCGTTTTGCAAAAATATGACCGCCGCCCCGACGCGTACCGCTGCGACGACCACCAGCACGAGCATTGCCCGTACCCTTTTGGCGATACAGCTTTTTCGTGGAACCACGCACCTCGCCGCGATTCTTAGTGCGCATCGTGCCTTGACGAAGGTTGGCCTGATACATCACCACCGCATCGTGAAGCAACTGCTTGCTTACAGAGGGAGCCAGTTCAGCTGGATCAATCTCGTAGGAACCAATCTGCTTACCCGAGATGTCATAGACGGCAAGATTCACTTGGCACCCGCCTTTTTCTTTGTTGATGTGACGATCGATGGATCGGCAATTCTCTTGAGCACATTGGTCTGTTGCACCACAACATAGCTTCCATTTGGGCCTGGAATAGCGCCCCGCACAAGCAACAGGTTGCGATCGCGATCCACTCGCACAAGCTTGAGGTTCCGCATGGTTGAGCGTTCGTTTCCAAAGCGGCCCGCCATTCGCTTGCCCTTGAACACACGGCCAGGCGACGTGTTCATCCCCGTACCGCCCTGATGGCGATGCACCTTCTTGACGCCGTGAGAGGCTCGCTGGCCACTAAAGCCGTGCCGTTTCATAACGCCCGCCGTGCCGCGACCCTTCGATGTGCCCGTAACATCAACCGATGCCACCCCATCAAACAACTCAACGGTGAGCACGTGACCGACCTCAACGCCGTCGTAGATACCGCGAAACTCTCGCATAAATCGCTGCGGCTCGCAGTTGGCCTTGGCCGGCAAGGCTGCACCACCTTCGGTCAGCCGACGACTTCGCTTACTGTCTAGCTTCGCGACTTGGCCCCGCAGCGACCGACCAGCCAAACGGCGAGGCTTGTCTAAAAATCCAAGTTGCACGGCACAGTAGCCATCCCGCTCGACCGAACGAACCACTACCACGGGGCACGGGCCGGCCTCGATTACAGTGACCGGCACCGCCGTGCCGTCAGCCTCAAAAATCTGTGTCATTCCGACTTTGCGGCCAAGCAGTCCCTTGC
>CAIRDU010000241.1 GCA_903877395.1 uncultured Planctomycetaceae bacterium | reverse complement strand
CCCGGAGATCTGATTGCCTTCCATGTCCACAAGGCACAGATCAGAAGGCTTCATAAAACCTTTCGAAACCATCGTGGGCGTGCAGAGCACCTCGTTGGGGCCCAGTCGCATCGAAATGTTGCCGTCGTTTCCAGCCGCGAAGCCCTTGTTGTAAATCCGGCGGCCGATGTCGCAGATTTCATCTTTGAGTTTGGAAAGTGATTTGGGTGCCATTTTTGCAACTGGCTTGGTGAAAGCCGGTTTATTGGTCGCGGGCCTGCTATTCATTGGTTTACTACTCATGGTTTTACTACTGGAGGGTTTGAGGGTCATGGTGTGGGTGCCTCTGAGAATGCGTGGGGCTTCGTAACGATTATGAATTACTTTTTCGGTTTCGGTCGGATTGCACGAGATGACGGTTATGCCTGTCGCGCGGGTTGTAAGACAGCCACATCCAGCGTGTCGATGATTGCCGCTACGTAGGCATCGATCGGTTTCTCTTGTGGGCGAAACGGCTGCGCCGCCTCACCTCCTTCAGAGAAGGCCACAATCTGGCCGTCGCCAGCCCCCAGGTCATCCCACGCCACAAGTGGCTCTGCCTTCCCATCGCCGTGCGCTAAATCGCTGGCCGATAAGGGCACGACGACTCGCAGCACGCCACCTTGTAGCGTGGGGTGGGCCGAGACGAGTGTGACGGTGCCGATTGTGAGTCCGAGTCTCATCGTGTTGTGTCTCGAGAAGAGTGAGGGGAATCGCGAAGTTTTTCTTGAAGAGGGTGTGCGTGGCCATTGCAGTTGCAGGGTTGGTGGGCGGCTGTCGGGCCACTGAAAATCGTACTACTGGCAAGCGAGCCGCTCAGTTCGTTTGGAATGACTCCCGTGTCGCGCGACGCAAATTCAATGCAGGCCCTTTCGAGAGAGCCGGATGCGAACTCCTGTGGATTGATGATGAGCACATTGGCTGCGCACTGTGCCGCTGCGGCTAGCAGGGTGGCCGCGTCCCGGGCCGTCACGGCCCGCAGACTGCTGGAACGATTGGCGAGCACAACTGCCGCCGCCGGCCGACCGGTCAGGAGCACGCCCTTGGCACCATCGCGGCAGACGTGCAACGCAATCGCCGCGACCACATCAGCGAGCCCCGACGCTGGCAACTGCTGGGTTCCAGCAACGGCTCGAGCGATTGCCGCCGCCCGACTGGAGGCGTTGGCGAGGCAGTCGGCTTGTCCGATGACGATCGTGGAGTGCACGGGTGGCTGTATGACGCTGCCACGCACCAATTCAATCCCTGCTTCTCGTGCATGATCCCGGGCCGAAGGGGTGATGACGGCATCGGATCGCAAACCCACCCTTCGCGTGCCTTGTGGCACGAGTTTGAACGTGTCCAGCGTGATCACCTTGCTAGGAATTACGTACAGCGTCGGCGGTGGAGGAAGCGAGGCCGCCGCTACGCCAACTACCGGGGCTTCGGCGGCCTCGGCGTGGATTCGGCGCAGCACCTCACGGACAAGTCCAGCCACCATCTCGGATGTGAATATCTCGTGTGTCATGGAGCGTGCTCTAAAAAGTGGCTGTCTCTTGACTCGTTATGCGGGAGTATCAATCAGAGCAATGGTGCTCCAGCGTGCAGGAGTTGCCTCACTTTTGAGGAGCGATCGCAACAGTTTTCCGTCGCTGGAAAGCATGACTACATCACCGACCCCGGCCGATACCGTATCGATTGAAAGTTGCGGATCGCCATCGGGAGATCGACCGTCGGCCATCAGCGGCTGCACCAAAAGCAGCTTGGATCCGACCAGCGACGGGTGCTTCACCGTGGCAGTCGCCGTGCCGAGGACATGAGCTAGTTGCATAATCAGGAAGCCTTCGTGTGCTGCGTATTGTGAGTGTGTGAGCGTGAGGTAACGATGCTTTACTCGGGACTTCCCAGGATGCGGAGGTCGTCAACGAGCGTGCAGCGACGCTGCCGTGTAAACGTGAGTGGCGTCGTCACACCCTCGCCCGTGGGCGTGGCGATTGAGAACGAAAGGTAGCCCTCGCCGCCAAGGCCGAGGCCAGCCACACTGGCGCCGTTTTTTACAAACAGCGTCGTGTCGAGAAGCCGGCCCATCTTTGTCATGTTGCGAACGTTGTGAGAGTGGATGATCGCTGTATGGCGAAAACCATGTTCGCT
>CAIRDU010000240.1 GCA_903877395.1 uncultured Planctomycetaceae bacterium | reverse complement strand
TGTCGCGAGCGGATCAGCAGCAAGAATCTCGCGAGCCAATGGCTCCAGCCGACGCTGCTTTGCAATTTCCGCCAGCGATATTTTTCTGGGCTTGAACGGAAGATAGAGATCTTCCAAATGCTTTGAGTTGTCCGATGCCTCAACCTGGGAGGCCAGCTCCGGGGTGAGCTTGCCTTGTCCTTGGATCGTGCGCAGGATCGTCTGCTTCCGATCGGCAAGTTGCCTCAGCTTGGTAATGCTTTCGGCAATCCGCCGGATAGCAACTTCATCTAGACCGCCCGTCTGGTCCCTGCGGTAGCGGGTGATGAAGGGAATGGTATTGCCCTCATCAAGCAAATGCACCGCAGCCTCGACGTCGGCTGCCGACATCCCAAGCCTTTGGGCTAATAGCCCCAAATCAATAATCGTTGTCGATCCCATCCCAACCGGTGCTTGCAATGCCACGGGGGCATTGTTCGCACGCAACTCCACCTTTCTCTCGCGTATCGGCCTGCGCGCACTGTCGGAGTGCGAGACCTACGAAACCGAAAAGAAATGTAGGGCTTCCAACGGGTCTATGTCAAATTTTTGTGCATCGACTAGTTTTTGCCCTGCACCGGTCGACACTGAAAATCCCCCGCATCTTCCCAATGTGGGCTTTTGGCCCCGCTCCCTCCAACGGGCTTGGCCTTGACTTCCCCCTAAAAAGTCGCCTATTTCCAAGCTGTGGCGCCGCGTCTGGCAAGGCCCGTTCCGCCAATCGCATCCAGATCGGAACCCCTATTTTGAGAACTCCCGACACCTTTTGACTATAGCGACTGGGGCGGTCGTGACGATCTTGAGACCACAGACGCAGCATTACGCTGATTGCGCGACTGCGGTTTCCAGCAACTGCCCCGGAGAACTGGCCACTATGATTCGCCCAAATACAACCGTCCTGCCCGCCAACCAAACCGCCAAAACAGCCAACTCAATTGATGACCAGTCTGCTGGCGGAGCGTTTCTTCCAACGGTAGGACTGCTGGCACTGGATCGACAGTATGCCGTGCTGCGTGAGGAGATTCGCACCGCGATTGAACGCGTCTGCGACTCCGGACGATTCATTCTGGGGCCCGATGTGAGCGAACTGGAAACAGAACTCGCTCGAGCGCTCGGCGTGCCACACGTTATCTCGTGTGCTTCAGGCAGCGACGCCCTGCTCTTGGCGCTGATGTCGCTGGACATCAGGCCCGGCGATGAAGTGATTCTGCCGAGCTATACGTTCTTTGCCACAGCCAGTGCCGTAACTCGCCTCGGGGCCATCCCAATCTTCGCCGACATCGACCCACACACCTATTTAATGAGTCCGAGGGATGTAGAACGGAAGATCAGCAAGCGTTGCCGCGCCATCGTGCCGGTGCACCTCTTTGGACGCACCGCCGACATGGATGCGATTGTGCCGATCGCAAAAGCCGCCGGAATTCCCATTATCGAAGACGCGGCTCAATCGATCCTTTCCACGTGGCATGGACGCTGCTCCGGTAGCCTAGGCGATGTTGGCTGCTTCAGCTTTTATCCGACAAAGAATCTGGGCGGCGTCGGTGATGGCGGATTCCTCACGACCACGCGAGATGATATTGCTGCGTCGCTGAAGTTGCTGCGAGTCCACGGCATGGAACCTCGCTACTACCATCAGGTCGTTGGCATCAATAGCCGCCTCGACTCGATTCAAGCGGCTGTGCTGCGAGTGAAACTCCCGCACCTCGATGCTTGGACAACTGCCCGACAGTCGAATGCCGCCCGCTATATGGAACTCTTTGCCCAGTATAACCTCGAACAGCACGTGGCAGCACCAACCGACGAACCACGCGGCCGGCATGTGTGGAATCAATTTGTCATCCGTGTAGCCAATGGGCAGCGGGATGCCCTGAGAAACCATCTCACGCAGTGCGGCGTTGGCACTGAGATTTATTATCCCGTACCGCTGCATCTCCAGCAGTGCTTTGAACCTCTCGGTTGGCGCAAGGGCGATCTACCCGAGACCGAACGCGCCGCTGAGGAAACTCTGGCACTGCCAATCTTTCCCGAGCTTGAGCCGGCCGAACAGCGCACCGTGGTTGGCCGAATCGCTGAGTTCTTCAAAGCGGCGCAGGTGCGTCAACCGGCCAAAGACATCGCCGCTGGAGATCCATCGCACACCGAGCCACCGGCCACCGAAGGGCCGCACTTCCTCCGACGCATGAAGGCAGTCGGCCGGGCCGACGACGTTCGCTGCTGAGCCGCATCTCGGTCGCAACCCAAAGAGGTCAACCTGGGCCGCTGGCACAGGCCAGGGGCGTCCAAAGCGTTTTAGATGTCGCGAGACCGGTTGCTGGGCCGGCCCACCATAAACACGCCTAAGCCGATGAACAGCGCCGTCAGAAAATAGGCTAGAATGTATTTTGTCATGCGCACGAGGCCTCCAAGAGCAGGGTAGGATACTGACCATTGTCAGCCTTCCCAATCTCCCCATATCCTACGCAGATGGCCTCATCATCAAAACGCGCCCGCACATTGCCCCCGGTTAAGACGCGCGATGCATCCAAACCGAAGCTGCCGCCGGTCGACATCAAGACTCATCGCTTGATCGTGCAACTGGCCGACGGCGTCGTCACTGCTGCGGAAAAGCGTCGTGATCCGCAACTCTCTATCCCAACCCGAAGCCTCTCGAACGTTCGTTTCAATAAGTCGCGAAAGATTATTGAGATGGGCACGCAGACCAACTGCCGCCAGCTCTTTAACCTCTCCCAAGCCAAGAGTTACATGCAGACGCTGCTGGTCGCAACCGGCTGCAAGGCGCTAATCGATCAGCAAAAAACCACCAGCATCCGGGGTCTTTACTACCTTCTCAAACACACGATCGATGGCACGCGAGAAGAGACCTTCGCCACGCAAGAGGAGTGCGACCCGATTATCGAAGATCTGGAGGTCACGCTGGAGAGCCTCCGCGAAGAACTCCACGTCTACGCTAGCAATCGCGGCGGCATGGTGGGGCCGATTGTGCTGGAGGATTCTGGCGATGAAATCGATTGCTCTCGCATGGGCTCAGGCGGCTACAGCATTCCATCGATCGTTGAGGCCGATGTTGTGAAATTCAAGTCGTGTGATGCGAAATTTATCCTGCATGTTGAGAAGGACACGGTCTGGAGGCGATTCAACGAAGACAAATTCTGGCGAAAGTATTCCTGTCTGCTCACGCACGGGGGGGGGCAGCCACCTCGCGGAGTGCGACGCATGCTCTACCGACTCCATAACGAACTGAAACTGCCCGTCTATTGTTTGCTCGACAACGATCCTTGGGGGTATTACATCTATTCTGTTCTCAAACAGGGCTCGATCAATCTGGCCTATGAGTCCAACCGTATGGCTATCCCCGAGGCGAAATACATCGGCCTCCGATCCCGCGACTACGACCGCTGCAAGCTGAATCAAAGCGTTCAAATCGCCCTCAACGACACCGACATCAAACGCGCTAAGCAGATCGCAGCCTATCCGTGGTTTGCCCAGAAAAAGGCCTGGCAAAAAGAGATCGAAACGATGCTTACCAACGGCTTCAAACTGGAAGTGGAGTCGCTTATCTCGAAGGACATCAGCTATGTGACCGAGGTCTATGTGCCCGAGCGGCTCGAAGAAAAACAGTGGCTCGACTAACTTGGCCTTTCGCAGTTTCTGCGGCAATCGTCCGCAGCGACTCGCCCCTGCCGACGCGGCACCGCATGCGAGCCCCCCGTATTCCATGCGGGCTGCAATAAAAATTGTACAAAACGACTGTTATCCGCGAAATTTTGCCATCGGACGCGACTTTCCGGCCATGTGAAACGTGTTCATGAGATCGAAGGCCGTGACCTCGCATAGGAGTTGCGTTACCTTTTCGTGCGCCTCGGGCGAGAGCAGCGGTTCGATTTCCTTCATCAGCGACACCACTCGCTTTTCTTGGTTTTCGAGCTCCTTGGTGTCGACCTTGCCGTCGGCCACGACATCCAAAAATGAGTCCAGCTTGCGGGCGTACTCCGCCAACAGCGGCGAGTCGCTGGCTGCATCAAACCACGGAGTTTTGCCAGCCGATGCCTGCGGATTCTGTGCTTTTGCCATGGAACAAATTCTCCTGAGTGTTCTTCGAGTCTATTGACCACATTACGAACCAATCACCTCGCGGATGGCCGCAAGACGTTCCTGGAGGTGTGATCTTCCTCCAGGCTGGCTGACTTTCTGCTTCCAACGTTCCGGCAGAAAACGCTTTTCAGTGCACTCCAGCACGGCGGCAATCTCCTGCAGTTCTTTTTCGAGGCCCTGAGCCGATGGCATGAAGTCGTCGAGCGAGGCGTTGAAGTCGCCCTCGGAAATTGCCTCGGGGGCTGGCTCACCTGCGTCGGCCGTTCGATCAAGCCCCTTTCTACGAGCTGACAGCACAACGCTTTCAATGTCGGCGCCGGAGAGGCCAAGCTCTAAATCGATCGGCCCAGGGAGGCCTGCAGCGAGTTTCACATGGCACTTTCTCGCCATAGCGAGAAACATCGACTCCATCTCGGCTTGGTCGTGAGGATAGAATAGCGGAATGTGCACTTCGGCACGCCCCTGTCTCTTCAGGTCGATCGGCAGGAGATCTGGGCGGCTCGTGAGCAGCATCCAGACGATCTTTCCGCGGTAGCGAGTATCGCCCATCTGCCTGGCGATCATCGAGAATACACGAGCCGATGTGCCTGAATCGCCGTCCGACTGGCGGTTGCCGAGCGCTGCGTCGGCCTCGTCAATCACCACCACCACTGGCCCAAGGCTGCGCAGCACATCTAGGGCGTGCTCCAAATTGCCTTCCGTTTCTCCAACATATTTGCTGCGAAAGTTTTTCAGCATCGCACAGGGAATGCCAACGCTGCCGGCGTAGCACTCGGCAATGAAGCTCTTACCCGTGCCGACTGGCCCGCAGATCAAGTAGCCCATCGGGGCACTGTCCAACTGTCCGCGATGAATCGCCTTGGCGTCGGCGAGAAGTCGCTGCTTGGCTTCGGCGTGGCCAGCCACGGCATCAAGCGTGAGCCGCGGCTGAATAAATTCGACGAGTCCCTGACAGGATCGCTCTATAAGTTCTTTTTTCTTGATCGCAAACTCCGGGCCATCGGGCGAGGATCCATCGCGTGCCGACATCGTGATCACAGCCCGCAGGCTTTCCAGCGACAGGCCGCCCGAGATCGCCGCCACTCGCTGGACGGCAGTCATCTGATCAGCTGGAACGCCAGCCCCGGAGGCCGTGGCAATCGCAAATCGCTCCCGCTCTTGGACATTGGGGAGCGGCACATCAATCGCAGTGACGGCTGGATTTGTGACAAGCCGTGGATGCATCTCGGCCATCGAGTCGGTGAGCAGCACGATAGCCACGTTCACTCGACGAAGCAACGGATTAGTGGCCCATGACAAGAGCCGCACGAGCCTGCCAGCCCCCCCTCGCACCGACGCCGCTGCATCGCCAGCAGGAGCTAGATACTGTGCGTAGTCGAGTACCACGGCGATGCGCTTGCGTTGTTCTGGGGGATCGATCAGATTGCGTTCGAGCAATGCGTCTACCGCAGCAATGGCGGCATCGGGATCGCGGGGCCAAGTGGCGGCGACGCCGAGCCGCTCAGTGAGCCACTGCACCATCGTCCGCAGGCGGGTTGGGTCTGGGCCGGCCAACGGCCGCAGGCCTTTGCCGATGTCGTAAGCTAGGACGATATCCCAGCGGCCAAAGAGCTCTCGCGAGAGAAACTCCGGCAGAGTTCCCCACTGAGCGGTGCTGGCAGTAGCAACGGAGGCATCCGGCGGCCCCAATAGCACCACATCCCGCACGTTACCGTGCACCAGAAACAGACAACTCGTGCCGGAGAGATAGGCGTCCCCAATCCGCTCAGCCCACGCCGGACACCAGGCCGGCAGCGACGTTCCGCTGGGGCCGGCCACAGCGGCCGTGCCCAGAGGAACCTGCGGCAGCGGCTGGGCCGACGCTGAGTTTTGTGGAGGGAACTGAGGAGCGGAAACGGTTGTCACAGAGGCCATCCTCTCAACAGGAGATGTTACGAAACACTACCGCGATTCAACACTGACAGCACCCAGCTAACGCTCGGCCCTCAGGTAGCAGCTTGCTTCATGCGCTCGCCGCCAAGCTCTTTTTCGTCTGCCTTCACGTCTACTGTCTCGGGAGTCACCATTCCCATTTCCACCTCAAATTGTCGCAAGGCTTGCTCGGCCATATTCTGCTCGACAGCTTGCTCCTGCTTGATATTTTCGATGCCATCTCCAGAGAGATCTGCCGCCACTCGCACCTTGGCGCGGTTCAAACCAATTTTGTCCTGAATCACATCTTCGATCTGTCCAAAATCGGTGGTGATGTCGAAGTTGAAGCTGGTGGCGAGTTTGGCCAACTCTGCTTCTGCGCGGCTGAGCTTGAGTTCGGCATCGTACTTCTGGATCTTCTGCTTGAGTTCGGCCAGTTTTTTGGTGGCGTGTTTTATCTTCGTCACATTGTTGCCGTAGGCAGACTCATGGAGCTTGAGCTGCGCCTCGTTTTCGACAAGATCTTTTTTCGCACGTTGCAGTTCAAGGGCAAACCTCGATGCCGTTTCGCGTTCGCCCGCCTGCAGATACGCCTTGATGCGAGCTTCGAGCGAGGCCACGTGCTGCCGATCGCCATCGGCCTGCTCGAAATCAACGGCAGTCAGATCCATGCTGAACTGAAAATGCTCGAAGTCTGAGCGCCTGCCAGCAAGCCTCTGAACCGTCAAAGAAT
>CAIRDU010000239.1 GCA_903877395.1 uncultured Planctomycetaceae bacterium | reverse complement strand
TTCGAAGAGAAAGATGAATGAAGCCTCGACGCCGTTGCGATCGCTGCGACTCCGCTAGAATAAGAAAAAGCGGAAGTAAAAATGGCATCAGAATACGTGCGGTGGCCCCAATTCCAATGCATCGCAGCGTTCTGATCATGGATGGAATGGGGCCCGCTATCTTGTGGGGTAACCGGTGTACACTCCGGCATGGCAGCACGTACGCCGGACAGCACTCCATTGCAATCCGTTCACCCGCCCTCAGTCGAGGCGTCCTCGACCGAGGCATCGATCCTGAGTGGCGTTGCAGAGCCGTTTGGTTTTGCGGGGAGCCCACCGGTCGACTTGCCTTCCGGTACAGACTTGGGGGGCGTGACGATCATCCGACTCCTGGGTGAAGGGGGGATGGGTCGCGTCTACGAGGCATGGCAAGAGTCGCCGAGACGGAGGGTGGCCGTGAAGGTGATACGGGACGGCCTCGTGTCGCTGGCTTTTCTGAAGCGGTTTGAGTTTGAGGCAGAGGTACTGGCGCGGCTGCATCACCCAAATATTGCGCAGATTTACACGCTTGGCACATGGGCTCACGGCAACACTACTACTCCTTTTTTTGTGATGGAACTGATTGCCAATGCCCAGCCTATCGATCAGTTTGTCGCGGAGCGTGCAGTTCCTATTCGGCAACGGGTGGTTCTCCTGCGTTGTGTCTGCGCAGCGGTGGCTCATGGCCATCAGCATGGGATCGTTCACCGGGATCTTAAGCCAGGCAATATTCTCGTGGATGCCAGTGGGCAGCCAAAGGTGATCGATTTTGGCGTGGCTAGGTCGACAGGTTCTGACTGTGTCAGCACCACTCTTCATACAGACGTTGGCCAACTCCTCGGCACGCTCAAGTACATGAGTCCGGAGCAGATTGATTCTGGCGAGACAGGTTCTGCTGCAGGCTCTTTGTGTGAAAGTGCGAGTGGGGTCGATGCTCGCACCGATGTCTACTCGCTGGGGCTCGTGCTGCACGAACTCTTGATAGGCAGATTGCCATATGACATTCGTGGGAAGTCGATCGTGGAGGCGGCGAGAATCGTCGGCGGCTATGAGCCGCGGGCGCAGGTTGTGAGCGAACAACTCTCCGCCTTGAACTCAGGACTGCGAGTGCGCGATGCCCGCAACCTTGGCGTGATCGTGAGCGAGTGTCTGCAGAAGCGCCTTTGCGATCGCTACGCCACAGCCTGTGAGTTGGAGGCGGAGTTAGGCCGTTGGTTGGCCGGGGAGCCCATCCGCGCAAAGCCGCCCAGCTGGTTTGAGGCTGCCTGCCGCTGGGGACAGAAATACCGAGCAGCGGCTGCGGCGGCTACTGGCATCGTGGCGGCGCTTGTGATTGCAGTCGTTGGAATTGGGTTTTTCTACGTGCGATCAGAGGGCCAGCGTCTGATTGCCCAATCGCATCGGCAGATCGCTGAAGTCAAACAGATCGCAGCCAGTCACGAGGCAGCGAACGCCCGCAGGCAGTTGTATTTTTCGAATCTGCATCTGGTGGCTGATGCGCGCGATCACGGCAACATTGCCGAGGCAGTTCGTCTTCTGGCTGAGGCACGTACGCTCGCTGAACCATCTGGCCCCAATGAGCCGATGGAGCTGGACTGCCTCGCGGCCTCGCTGAACGATTCTATTGCCACGTTCCGAGGGCATACGGACGTTCTTGCAAGTGTGGCCGTTTCTGCAGATGGCCAGAGAATGGCCACCGGCTCAGCTGATGCTACGGTCCGGATATATTCCCTCGAGAGCGCGGACGGGAAGATGGGGGCGCGCGGAGGCACGAGTGATCGCATCAGGGTGGGCGACACTGTTGAGGAGCATGCGAGCGAAAATAGCAGCGAAATGGTCCTCCGCGGACATGATGCGAGAGTGTGGGCAGTTGCGTTTTCGCCGGATGGCTTGCGGGTGGCGAGTGGGTCGGCCGACAAGACGGTGCGTCTTTGGGATGCGGCTACAGGCCAGACGGCGGCTGTTCTGCGTGGGCATACAGGCACCGTGTATTCCGTTGCGTTCACGCCAGATTCCCTTGCCGTGGCAACGGCATCACGCGACAAGTCGGCGAGGCTGTGGGATCTGGCAACCGGCCGCGAGCGCATGGTGTTTCGGGGCCACGCAGGCACGGTCTACTGCGTGGCCATCTCCGGCGATGGTTTGCTCGCGGCTACTGCGTCGCTGGATGCAACGGTGCGTCTCTGGGAAGTGTCGACTGGGCGACAGACAGCCCTTCTTGCGGCTCATACTGGCCGGGTCTTTGGGGTGTGCTTTGCGCCCGATGGCCAGAGTGTGGCGACTGCCTCAGAAGATGGCACCGCGCGTGTGTGGAATGTGAAAAGCGGCACGGAGGTTGCGTTGTTCAGGCATCCGACTCGCGTGAATGCAGCGGCTTTTTCAGGCGATGGGACGCTTCTGGCCACCGCCTCGGGCGATAGCGTTGTGCGAGTCTGGAACGTGGCCACAGGTCGGGAGTCTGCGAGCCTCAAAGGGCACACTGCCGCAATTTCGTCGGTGGCCGGCTTTCCCTCAGGCGCGCAGTTTGCGACCGGTTCAGCTGATCGAACGGCCCGCATATGGAATACCGATAGCCAAAATAGCCGAGTGTTTTTGTGCAGCGATCGCGTGTTGTCCGTTGCCTTTTCACCCGACGGAGCGCGAGCAGTTACTGGTTCTGCAGACTCAGAAGTGTGCCTCTGGGAAGTGGGCACCGGTCGCGCAGCAGGCCGCGTGGCGCTGCATGCAGGGAGAGTCAATTCGGTTGCCTTTTCACCAGACGGCGGTGAATTCGCCGCAGCTTGCGATGACGGCACCGTGCGGATGCATGCGATGGCTGAGAGTGAACAAACCGCCGTCGACAGTCTGCCACAGATCGCCGTGCTGAAGGCGCATGAGAAGCGAGTGTATTCAGTTTCTTTTTCACCCGACGGCGTGCTGCTGGCGACATCGGCTGAGGACAAAACCGTGCGGGTGTGGAATCGAACGACTAAAAGCCAGATGCAGCGACTCGTTCATCCGAAGCGGGTCTTTTGCGCGTCATTCTCGCCTGACGGCAGTCGCTTGGCAACGGCGTCGGAGGACAGACTGGTGCGGTTGTGGGATGTGGCAAGTGGCCGGGACGTGCTGCAGGTCGTGGGGCATGCTGGACAAGTGAACTGGGTTCTATTTTCAAGCTCTGGCGATCGGTTGGCCTCCGCGTCTTCCGATGCCACTGTTCGTCTCTGGGACTCGCACAGCGGCCGCGAGCTGGCCGCACTCACAGGGCCAGCCAGACAGATCTGGAAGGTGGCGTTCTCCCCCGATGGCACACGCGTGGCTGGTGCCACTGCCGACGGCACTGTTTGTGTTTGGGATGCCGTGCACCTGCGGGATAAGGTGGGCGGGCAATGCGCGATTGTGTTGCGTGGTCACGAGGATCAGGTATGGGCCGTGGCGTTTGCCCCGGACGGCAGAAGCCTCCTTACCGGCTCATGGGACGCAACAGCTCGTCTCTGGGCCCCCAACCAATAAACGGTGGCGGCCACCAAATTTGGGCGACCTAGTCAGCCTAGCAGTCGGCAGATTGCCAAGACTATCCAAATTTGGTGGCTGCCACCGTTTCTTGAAGAACGGAGGCGCTGCGTTTGAGGGCTTGCAGTTCCTTCGGCCAAAGGTCGATTTCGACGATCTGCTCTGCGCCCCTGCGGCCCACGACGGTGGGTACGGAGATCGCAACGTTTCGCAGACCATACGCACCAGTGAGTACAGTTGACACCGGCAGCACTCGCTTGCGGTCTAGGGCGATTGCATGAATCACTTCCGCAATCGACACGCCGACGGCAAACCCTGCGCCCGTTTTCTTCTTGATCATCTCGGCACCCGATGTCTTGGCGCGTTGAAACACATCAGCCCCGATTTTCGGCGTATACCCTGGATATTTTTCAAGTGGCAGTCCTGCGATGCTTGCGCTGCTCCATACGGGCACCATGCTGTCGCCATGCTCGCCGATGATCATTGCCGATACCTGTGTGGATGGGGCCTTCAGGTTCATGGCCAACAGACTGCGGAAGCGAAGCGTGTCGAGTAATGTGCCTAGCCCGATCACTCGCCCCTTTGGCAGTCCGAGCTCTTTCTCCGCATAATGCGTGAGGATGTCGACTGGATTGCTGACGACGAGCACGATCGCATCGGATCGCAGGCCCTTGCTCTTGATGCCAGTGAGAATCGAACCAAACAGCTCCACATTACGATTGATCAGCGCCAGCCGGCTCTCGTCGGGCTTGCGCCGCAATCCGGCTGTAATGCAGATCACATCGGCATCTACGATCGCTTCATAGCCGCCGGCGTAGATCACCTGGTCGGCAATCGCAGCCGTGCCATGCAGCATGTCGAGTGCTTGCCCATCGGCCAGATCGGCGTTTGCATCCACGATCACGATCTCGTGAACAATTCCGCCTAACTGCAGTGCAAAGCCCGCCGACGACCCCACGATTCCACCGCCACCAATAATGCCAACCTTCATGCGTTTACTTTCAGAAAAAAGTCCGAATCGCTCTACGTACAGAATGCCACGCCTCATGTAGGTCACGAGACTTCACAAAGCGAAAAAGGGAGTCCGTGTTATTTTAGGCAGCCGAGATCCCAAGTTCCTTGCAGACCTGCTCGGTGACCGCTTTTACAATCGTGTCGTAGTCGGGTGAAGCAGGAGCAGACGAATGCCCCGCACCCATTGCCGGCGGCGCGTCAAATGCCTTGCGAGTCACACCAGTCTGGCCCCAGCTCGAACGGAAAACATCGTTGGCGCAGATGTCGCAATTCTCCATCGCCTTTTCCAGACGAGGGTCGCTATAGCCCCACTTCTGCTTGAGCTCCAGCAATTCTCGCTCTTCTTCGGCCGTGAAATAGGTGACGCGGCCCAGGTCTTTTGCCAGCATCAGAATTCGGCAGTAGGCATCTAGGATTTCGGTCCACCAGTAAGCTTTTTCGATCGTCTCGCCGCAACTCACCGTACCGTGGTTGGCAAGAATCAAAACGTTTGAGTTCTTGACGAACGGCTTGACGGTGTCGGCAAACTTCTGGCTGCCAGGCGTCTCGTACCGGGTGATCGGCACATCGCCCAGAAACACTTCCACCTCTGGCAGCACGCATTGCGGAATCGGCTCGCGGGCCACTGCAAACGCCGTCGCATGCGGCGGGTGGCAGTGCACAACGGAGTTGACGTCCGGACGCTCCTTCATGATTGTGAGGTGCAAGAGAATCTCGCTGGATCGCTTGCGACTCCCGGAGATCTGA
>CAIRDU010000238.1 GCA_903877395.1 uncultured Planctomycetaceae bacterium | reverse complement strand
GCGCCTGCCGTTGGGAATGTGATTTTGACGTCGTCGCCCGGCAGAACGAGGAATCGATCGATGCCTGTATTGTCGCGAAAGCTGGCCAGGCCGATGCCGGGCACAATACCTACAAATTGTTCTTTTGCTTGGTCCATCGTGCGGCCCTCTTCGGGCCTCGCGGTTTGGAAGGGATCGAGGCGAGCCTGACGAGGGGCTGGCGTTGTCGTGCTTGGAGCCGTTTCGGTTGCTGCCAGTACGGCGTCAACCTGCGCATCCACTGGCCGAGTGGGTTTTGCAGGAGCGCCCGTCTGCAACGGGCTCGCATTGGATGTGTCAGCCGGATTGACCGCTGCGTCGCCGTCGGCTTTCGGTTGCTTTTCGGCCTCTAATTTTTCCCGCCAGATGCGTTCGCGTTGTACCCGCATGCGGCGGTGAGGCCAGCCGGCCCCTTCCAGAGCCGGCCGTGTTGGCCCCGGGCTGTCGGTCTGGCTATCGACGGTGTCGTAGCCCCCTTCGCGGAGATCAAACGAGAGCTGCTGGCGGTTCCCTGGATGTTGGAGGTAGCCGCCGAAGTCGCTCACCTGCGCATGCGTGGCCTCGTCGATACCGATGAACATCACCTGCCGCGTGACCCACTGCCCTCGCACCTGAAAATTGAGCATTGCGGGCACAGCCACTGTTGGCGTCATTCCCGCGATCACATCTCCAGCGGCTCGGCGGATTTCCGCCATGTGCCACTGCGGGTCTTGGAAGCCGTTCAGCGAATGGCTCTCGAAGACAATGTCTGAGAGAATGCCGTGGATGCGTGTTTGCATTTCGTAAGAAAAGCCAGCCATCACGGCATTGACGACGATCATCGTTGCCACGCCGAGCGTAACGCTGACAACGCTTGCCAGCGCAATCCAACGGGTGCGAAGGTATCGCCAGCAGAGGAGGAGCTTGTACATAGGCGGGTTTCAGCTATCGGCGTGCGGTCGCTGGATCGGAAAGAGAATGACATCGCGGATCGAAGGGGCTGCGGTGAGAAACATAACGAGGCGATCGATTCCAATGCCGAGTCCGCCAGCCGGCGGCATACCGTGCCGTAGAGCACGGAGGAAATCGCTATCCATACGAGCCATTGACTCATCATCTGCCATGCCGGCGAGTTGCGTTCGAAAAAGCTCCTCCTGTAGATCAGGATCGTTGAGCTCGGTATAGGCATTTGCCAGTTCCATCCCGGCCACGTAGAGCTCAAAGCGTTCGGCAATCTGTGGGTTGTCGGCCTTGCGCTTCGTGAGCGGGCAGATGGCGGCTGGGTAGTCAATCACAAAGATGGGGCCGTTGAGCGTCGCTTCCACCCTGGCTTCAAAGAGATCGCTTTTCACAATATCGCAGTGACGTCCTGCTGTTTGGATTCCGCACGCGGAGGCCGCTGCGGCAACGCTGGCCGGATCGCTGGGGTTGCAGCCGGTCACTTCGGCTAATAAATCGTCGTATCTGGCCCGGCGAAATGGCGGCGTGAGATCGATCGTGTGCCCCAGCCACTCGAAGTGAGTTGGCGTGCCGGCAACCCGTGCGCTTTCGACCAGAATTGCCTCGGCTAGGTCCATCATCGTGCGATAGTCGCCGTATGCCTCGTACGCTTCGAGCATCGTAAATTCAGGATTGTGTCGCGGGCTCACTCCCTCGTTGCGATAGACACGGCCTAATTCAAAAACACGGTCCATGCCTCCAACGAGCAGCCGCTTCAGATGCAATTCCAATGCGATCCGCAACACAAGTGGAATGTCCAGGGCGTTATGGTGGGTCTTGAAGGGCCGTGCCGCTGCGCCGCCGGCGCTCTCCTGCAGCGTTGGGCCTTCCACCTCTAGGTAGCCTCGCGTTGTGAGCACGCGACGCACCGCCGCCACGATCTGGCTTCGTGCGATGAATCGGTCTCGTACACCCTCGCCGTGAATCAAATCCAGATAGCGCATGCGCTGTCTAAGATCGGCATCCACGAGACCGTGAAACTTATCGGGGGGAGTCTCGAGCGATTTTGTCAGAAACTCGAGATTCGCTGCAAAGACGGTGAGTTCGCCTTTTTTCGAGTGTCCCAACCGGCCATCTACACCGATGATGTCGCCAAGGTCGAGGCAGTCAACAATTTTCCAGATATCGGGGCCCACCTGCTTCTTGCCGAGCATGATTTGAATCCGGCCGGTGCGGTCTGCCACATCCAAAAACACAAGACTGCCGGCGCTCCGCAGGAGCATGATCCTGCCGGCCACTCGCACCGTTGGCCCCTCCTCATTGCTGGAAGGTATCGTGGCGGCGGAGGGAGGGACTGGCGTTGCAGCGACCGATGGCGTATCGCCGGTTACCGCTGCGGCAGGTTTTTCGGTGGGCAGTGCGAGAGACTCGCCCGTGGCCCGCACGCTGGCGATTGGTATCACGCCATCAAAACGTTTTCCCCAAGGATCGATGCCAAGGCTGCGCAGGCGGTCTAGTTTGTCGCGACGGGCCTGTTCGAGTGCGGCGCCAGAGCCCTTTGGGGAGGATGTGGCTGGAGTGGTCTGCGAGCTATGGTCGGATGGATGTGGCATGCGTGGACGGGAAGTGTGCCAAGGTGCTTTGGGTGGTGAAACATTCAGGAGCCCACAATTGTGGGTTTTTCAACAGATTTGGAGAAGGCCATTCGCTCCCGGCACGTGGTACAGCGGGCACCGTATGCGAAGTCGATCGAGGTAGGCCAGCAGCCAAACGCCCTCGGGGCCTTTTCTTCAGCGGAATATTCGGGGTACAACCCAGGATCCTCAGGCCAACGCGCCGTTCACATCCCTATCAACTGATTATCCCCGTCTTGTTCAAAGAGGCTTTGCATGTCTGTTCCAGTGCATCGTCGGCCGTCGCTTTTTAGCGTCGAACTCCGCACAGCACGGTGGGTTGAGCTTGTGGAGTGGTATCGCACGGTGCTTGGATTGCGGGTGCTCGTGCGTGTCGTGGACGACGGCTACGCACTCTTTGAAGCGGGCGACACGCGTTTGGCGATTCTTGCTCGGCCTACGCCGGGGGAGCCGAGTCGTCGCTGGAGCCTCGGGTTTGAGGTGGTCGATCTGGATGCGATTCATGCGAGGCTGATCGAATCTGGTGCCGATCTCTCCTCCCCGAAAGTGCACCCAGAAGGATTCCGCGAACTGATCACCCACGACCCAGAAGGTAACCGCATCCGCCTCTTTTCTTGGCCCGAACGATAAACGTATAAACGGTGCGCGGCACCAAATATGGATAATTTACGGCCTTTAGGCAATCGTTATTGTGTTGCCTATACGCCACATCTTTCCTAGATTTGGTGCCGCGCACCGTTTATCGTTTATTGGGCCATTCGTCAATGAGATTGGCGACCAGTGAGGTCCAGCCGGTTTGGTGGCTCGCGCCGATCCCAGCTCCGTTGTCGCCGTGGAAGTATTCGTAAAAGAGCAGATTGTCGCGCCAGCCCGGGTGATCGACGAATTTTTGAGCGCAGCCCCACACCGGCCGCCGCCCTTGCTTGTCGAGTAAAAAGATGTCGATCTGACGCCGGGCTATGTCGTGAGCCATCGTGTTTAACGATAGTGGCTCGTCACGTGAGCCAGGGGTGGCCACGGAGAATGCATCCCCAAACGCTGTGCCGAGTTTCCGAAGCGATTCAATCAGCAGAAACGATGTCGGAAACCAGATGGGACCCCTCCAGTTGGAATTGCCTCCTTTGAGTTTGCTGGCCGATTCCGCTGGCTCGTACGACACCTGCCGGCCCTCGTACGAAAATGGATGCGATTCATGAAATTTTGAGAGCGAGCGAATGCCGTAGCTCGAAAGAAACTCATTCTGATCGTGGAGCCGTTCGAGCATTCGTTGCAACTGCTCAAGATTGACGATCGTCAACAAATGGGTTGTCTTGCCATCCGGGCCTTCGATCGTGTGAATCACATCCTCAACGATTTCTCGCCTGTTGGTAAGAAACCAGTTGAGGTTCGCCTTAAACTCCTGAAACGGTTCAATCCAGTCGAACTCGAGTCGCTCGACAGCAAAAAGTGGAATCAAGCCCACGAGCGAACGCACGCGTAATTTCTGATGATCGCCGTTAGGGAAAGCTAGCACGTCGTAGAAGAAGCCATCCTCCTTGTCGAACAGCGTAAAGTTGCGTCGCCCCATATTTTTCATCGAGTAGGCAACGTAGGTGTAGTGCTGCAAAAACTTGGAGGCGAGGCCTTCATAGACCGGATTCTCCCTGGCCAGTTCGAGCGAGATACGCATAAGATTGAGGCAAAACATCCCCATCCAGCCAGTCGCGTCAGATTGCTCCAACACGGCACCGTCTCGCAAAGGCTCGCTACGGTCGATCACAGTGATATTATCGAGACCGAGAAAACCTCCCTCAAAGACGTTGTTGCCTTCCCGATCGACCTTGTTGACCCAGCTGGAAAAATTAATGAGCAGTTTGTGGAAGCAACGCTCGAGCCACTCCCGGTCTCCTCGCACGCCACCATGGTTGCGAAACTTGTCCATGTTATAGACCCGCCACACCGCCCACGCGTGAACGGGAGGATTTAAGTCACTGAACTCCCACTCGTAGGCTGGCAACTGGCCGTTGGGATGCTGAAACTGTTCAAAGAGCAAAAACCAAAGCTGATCCTTGGCAAACTTTGCATCGATCAACGCGAACGGCACGCACTGAAACGCCAGATCCCACGCAGCAAACCAAGGATATTCCCATTTGTCTGGCATCGTCATGACTCGCATTGAGTTGAGATGCCGCCAATGGCGATTACGAATCGTGCGACGGCTTTCGGGCGGGGGTTTTTGGGGATTGTCGCCGTTGAGCCATTTGTCCACATCGAAGATATAGCTCTGCTTCGTCCATAAGAGACCGGCCAGCGCTCGGCGTTGAACCAACTTTTCATCAGCCGAAGCTGCCGTCGGCGCGATGGCCTCGTAAAACGCATCCGCTTCGGACCGACGCAGTTCGATGATGCTGTCGACATCATCAAGCGGACGAGGCAAGCCGGCACTCGTGAATCGCAGTCGCAATGTGACACTTCCGCCTGCTGGCACCATGAACGAGTAATGCATCGCGGCCTTCGTGCCAACCGGCTCGGCATGGACCGCGGCCTGATCGCCGCCACAGATTCGGCGGTGGAAGGCATCTTTCGTGAATGGTTCGCTGGCGAGCGAGTCATCGCCGAACGCCTGACCCAGGTTTGTTTCATTGTTTGTAAAGAGCAGCGAGGCCGGGGCCTCTGTTGTGGAGTGGTCGCCGTAGAGCCAGCGAGCGCCGATCCGGTAGTGAACGGGGATAGCCGGATCAAGCTCGGCGGTGGCGTCGTCGGCCACGAGGCAGAGGTTGCCCCAGTCGTCTCGGCCAGCGGTGATGCGAGGCTCGGGCAGGCGATGTGCACCCCAGGCCCACGTGTTGCGAAACCAGAGTGTCGGCAGGATGTGGAGTGGTGCGGCGTCGGGGCCGCGGTTGTGAGCCGTGATCCGGATGGCGATGTCCTCGGGATCGGCCTTGGCATACTCGATGGCAATATCGAAATAACGATCATCATCGAAAATGCCTGTGTCGATGAGTTCGTATTCCGGTCCTTGCCCCTGACGCCGCTGATTTTCAGCGATCAGCTCCGCATAAGGAAAGGCCTGCTGCGGATACTTGTAGAGCAGGTGCATGTAGGAGTGGCTTGGCGTGTTGTCAACGTGGAAGTAGTAGTCTTTCAGG
>CAIRDU010000237.1 GCA_903877395.1 uncultured Planctomycetaceae bacterium | reverse complement strand
TCTGGTGACCGATTGCATGTCGCGCGCGGCCTTTCCCAGAACCGTGGGCACGGGGGAGGCAATTGCCGTAGCGATTCAAGATCCAGCAGCAGTCATGGGCATCACCTTCGCGCAAGGCGATGCGGAGCCGGAGTCGGTCGAACCTGCGGCCGTGGTGCGGTTACCGGGCGGATCCAATCGCAGCGGATTGAGCAGTCTGCTCGTGCTAGGCCGCAACGCTGGGCAGTCGGCCCCACAGCGGATATGGATCGGCGTGCAGGGGCCGAGGTTGGATGCCGATCTGGCGCCGCTCTCGCTGGCCCGCACCGCGGAAATTGCGACGGCAGTTGACCTCACCACTGTCGGGTCTTGGGAAGAACTCGACCGTTCGCTTGAATCCAAGAGGCTGGGCCGCGACTGGCAACCCTGGGCGTTTGCAGGGCTGCTGTTGGCCCTGCTGGGCGAGACGGCACTCACCCGCAGGTTTGTCTAAAAACTTTTTCGATCACTCATGCATCCCATCCGATCCACACATCTGACGCTGCGATTTGCCAGCGACTTCTCGCCGTGGTGGCTGCTGCTCCTGCTGCCTTGTGTGTGGCTGGTGGCCGCCTGGCTCCTGCGGAGACAGTTTCCCGACGTGCAACGATCCAGATCGCTGGGACTCTCGGCCCTGCGGCTTATGCTGCTGGCTGCGGTGGCCCTGCTCGCCTTCCGACCAGACATCGTCCTCACCGAGACGCTCACTTGGCTGGGCCGCGTGATCGTGCTCGTCGACAACTCCGCGAGCATGGCCGTAAACGATCCGGCGCTGCCGGCCGACGAGGCGTTGCTCATTGCCCGATCGCTCGACGCGAGCCTCGAACCGCGGGCCGAGCACGACATGGCCGGAAAAATCCTCGCGGCGATCGCGGCGATCGACCGCTTCGAGCCGGTCTCTCGCGATGCCTCCCGCGAGAGCGACAGCTTCTGGAAAATGGCTGAGGCCGCGGAGAAGGCGGTGAGCGAGCGGCTCGAGGAGGCCGGGGTGGCCGATCTCATCGCGGAGGCCTCGCCGCTCTTTTCGGGCCAGCGGCATCCGGGCAGCCGGGCGTTTGGCGTCGTGAGGCAGCGGCTGACAGAGGCTGCTCTAGATCTCCGCCGCAGCCGCGCCGCAGCCGATGTGGAACTGCTCGCCTCCGATGCAACCGCCGCTGGCGGGCTGACTTTGGCGCTCGCCGACATTCGCGCCCGCACGCGGATTGACATCGTGCGGGCGATGCTCAAACAAAGTCCGACATTGCTCCCTGAGCAATCGCTCGAAATCCGACCACTTGCCGGGACAGGCGATCCCTTTGCGATTGGAGATGGGGGCACCGATATCGGCGGCGGACTCGCTGGAATCTTTGCCGATTCGACCGAGCCATCGGCAGGGGCATCTGCATCCCTGTCGCCTGTCAACGGGATCGTGCTGGTGAGCGATGGGCGGGATACGGCGTGCCCCGTGCGGCCGGCGGCCAACGTGCTTTCGCTGCTGGCACAGCGGAAGACGCCAGTGCTGGCCTGTTTGGTCGGCGGCACCGCAGAGCCCACCGATTTGGCCGTGCTGGATGTGGGTATGCCGCCGATCGGCGTGGCGGATGTGCCGCTGAACGTGACGGTGCGTGTGAAGGTGGCCGCAAGCGCATCGCACAGCCACGTGCGAGTGCAACTCCGCGGACGCGGCCGCGACAATCAGCCCGCGGTGCTGGCCGAGGCCAACGGTGAGGCTGGCAGCACACTCATCCAAACAGTGGCAATGGCGTTCACTCCCCACACGCTGGACACTCCCACGTTGAAAGATCAGCCGGTGCGAATGTGGCCATTGCGCATGCAGCGGCTCACGATCGATGCCGGCACGCTCCCCGACGAGGTGGTGCCAACAGTCAACAATCAACGGGATGCCGTCGTGGCGGTAGTCCCTGAGAAGTTGCGCGTGTTGCTGCTAGACGCGGTGCCCCGGTGGGAAACCAGGTTTGCAATCAATATCCTAAGACGGCTTCCATTTGCGGATGTCAACGCGATCGTCGCGAGTACGCGGCCCGATGGCCGGTTGGAGCGGGATGTGCGCAGAGGGACGTGGCCGGCTGACGACGCCACGCTCTCGCTCTATTCTGTCGTGATTCTGGGCGATCTGCCCGCTGATACGCTCACGCAAGGCGAACGCAACAGTCTGGATCGGTGGGTCAACGATCAGGGTGGCACGCTGGTGCAACTGGCCGCTGGCGTGCCGATTGCGGTGCCGGCACAGGAATGGCAGATCCGTCGCACGGCAGTCGGCTGCGCCCATCCACTCACGCGCCGAGTCGACGCTCCACTGCTGGAATCTGTCGACGCGCCAGCGACGGCGGGCTCCGCCACGGGCGGCGCATCCAAAGATGTGGTTACGCCGCTGCTGGTCGCGCTGGATCCCGCCGGCGGGCCGCCTGTACCGCTTGTCACAGTGTCGCGAGACGGCCGTGGAAAGCGGGCGACAATAGCCACCGACCAACTGTGGCGGGTGCTCAACCCACGCGATCTGGATGCCCACACAGCCCTCTACGCGGAGCTCGTCACATGGGCCGCGACGGCTGCAGAGGCAAAGAATAGCCCGCAGGCCGATACTTTCGTTGCCACGGATCGCGAACCCATCTCAGCAATACTGCCCGCCGACGCTCCCGCCGACGCCGTCGTGGAGGCAGTCGTGGATGATGCCGTTGTAGCCACGGCTCTCTCGCGGGACGGCGCGGCTGTGTTGCCGGCGCAGAAGCCGGGGCAGGTACGGCTGCGGCTGGCTGGTCAGCAGGCCATGTCCGAACCGATCGACATCGTGGCAGATGACCCAGAACGAACAATTCTTGCTCGCAATGATGCCTGGCTCGCGACGCTGGCCACGCGAACCGGCGGCAATCTGTCCAGCCTCGCCGACTTGCCCCAGTTGGTTGGTTCGGTGCCGCCGAAATCGCACGTTGAACGCCGCGAAACGGTCTGGCGCCCTTGGAATAGCGGATGGACGATCGTACTGCTGGCCGGACTGCTCATCGTCGAATGGATCTGGCGAAAATGGGAGGGGCTCGTATGAACTCCCTTGCGGTTCAGCTGCCCAATGGTCGAGCCGTTCGAGTCGACGCGGCCCTTTCGCGGTTTGGCCGGCGGTGGTTGGCGATGCGGCTCGTGCGGATTGCCGTCGTGGCCCTTGCGGCGCACGGCCTGCTGGTACTCGTGGCCGCGCATGTGGATCGGATACTTTTTCTAGACCAGCCGGCGAGACTGTCGCTCTGGGCCGTTGCGATCGGTATTCCCGTGGCGATTTTTTGTGGGATGGCCGCCCGGCTCTGGGCAACCCGTCCGAACCGACAGCGGCTGGCCTATCTCTTCGAAAAAGCCAGCGGCATCGATCTGGCCGAGGCGGTTGTGACGGCCGAGGCCTTCGAGCGCGACAGCGACGGACACAAGAGCAGCAGTGCGCTGCCGTCGCCTGACTCGGTGGAT
>CAIRDU010000236.1 GCA_903877395.1 uncultured Planctomycetaceae bacterium | reverse complement strand
GCTGGTGCATCGAAAGAGACTTCCGCCCTCGCCACCACCGTGCCACGTTGATCCATCGGCGGCCACCAGTGTGTAGGCTGCGCCGAGATTTTCGCCGAGCCCAAAGCAGAGACGGCCTTGCCCGTCGAACGCCAGTCCGCCGAGGCCGTTGTGCGGATAGTTTCCATCGGTTTTCAGTCGCACAATCGGCTCTCGGATTTCGGCCACATCATCGCCATCGGTATCTTCAATGATTCGTAGCCGGTCGTGTTTGGGCCCGGCGTAATCTTCCGGAGTGAAGTGGGTGTGCGACTCGATTACGAGCAGCCGGCCACGGGCATCAAACGTTGCGCCGATCGGGGTGACGATGTCGGGCTGGCTGGCAAAAAGTTCGAGACCATACCGCGAGCCCAGCACTGCCGGTCCCTTGGCTGTCGCTGGAGATGGCAAGAAAAATGATGCCACAGTCCCTAGCCACAGCAGGCTTTCACACAGATACCGTCCTCTATGCCGCATCGATTCCTCACGCGTGAATCTCTTTCGTACGCGACTTTGTTGTGAGAGTGTCTGGCACGGTTGGGATTGCTGATGCTTGTTAGGGAAAATCTGCAATCCGGTTGGCTGATATTTTAAGGAATCCGAGATCGAATCCAATACCAACGGCTCGGTCACCATGGCCCCGCGGCCCGAAATATCAAACAGGTCCTTCATGCGGGATGCCTCCGAAGGGAGCATAGGATTGTGGGAGTGGGTCCTTGGGAACGCAATCGATGGGAAGGCGTGCGGTGCGAAAGCCTCTGTTCAGAGGTGTTCACAGGTGTAGACAAACGGCTTGGCATGTTCCAGCAAGCAATACCGGTCGCCTATGCCGTACATAATGAGGTTCGTCCGCAGCATTTGGGGCGGCACCATGTTGTCGCGAAAGAGGTCGTGGTGGCATGGGATGACCAGTTTCACATCCAGTTCCTTTGCCAGCCGCGCGGCCTCGTAGGGCCCCATGTTGCGAAAGCCGCCATTGATCACGGCGACCAGCACATCCGGCTTGTGAGGGCCGGCCGCGACGCCCAGTATTTCGTGGTAGGCGGTGTCGCCTGTGAAGTAGAAAACAGGGCCTCCCGCGACGCCGACGAGATACCCAACATGCGTGAGATCGTCGCCGCTATAGGGAATGGCAAACGTGGCTTGGATCGTCAGATCGCCCACCAGTGTGCAGTGATTGGGCCAAGTCATCTCGATAGCGCTGGCATGCACGCCGTGGTTGCAGAGTTTTTCGACGGTCTCGGCAGGCGCTACGAATGGTCCTCTACCGCCGGCCTGAAGATAGGGCCGGAGCGTGTCGGGATCGAGATGGTCTTGATGGGAGTGCGTGAGCAGGTAGAGATCGATTCCCACGAGGTCGCTTGCCGCCATGGGCGGCGGCATCTGCCGATCCATGTCGAAGCCGCCCTCCATCGCTGCTTGTCTACAGGAGTTGCTGAGGTAGGGATCGATCGCCACGATCTTTCCGCCGGGGCTTTTGAGGATGAAGCTCATCTGGCCGAGCCACCAGATGGCCAGCGAACGAGCGGGAACCTCGAACCGCTGCAGTTCTTTCATGGTGAGTGCGTGAATGGTGGTGTGCTCCTAGACGATGGATTTCAAAGTGAGTCGTAGCGTGCAGTGTGAGGGGTTGGGCGGAGTTGTGCAGATCAGACCGACGACAATGTCCCAACCCCTATTTTCTATACCGTGCAGGGATCAGGGGGGCAGGTACACACAGTCGCCCTTTTTCAGGTTTTGCCGCGACCGCTCGAAGATCATTGTGGCCTCGCCCTCCACGATCGAATACGTCTCCTCAGTTGGGTGGTGGCCAGGTTCCAGAATGACATGCGGTGGCACATAGAATAGCACCAGTCCTAGGCTCTTCGAGGGCACCTTGGTATTCACGGAATGCACCCCCGCACTCCGAATCCCGTGCTGCCCACAGCATGCCGGACAAGCCGTCCACATTGAATGAGGAGCGTGTCATGGCTCTGAATGAGTTCAGCAAATCCGCAGCGTTTGACTACGTGCATGGCACGCGACGGGGATGGCAGCGGCAGATCGCATTCGCCAAGGACACTGATCCCTTGGGCCCCAACTCCTTCGTCATCTCCGACACGTTTAATGCTTCCTCCG
>CAIRDU010000235.1 GCA_903877395.1 uncultured Planctomycetaceae bacterium | reverse complement strand
CTGGGTCGCCCGAAGGGCGTTGCGGATCATGGTTCCTGATAGTGCCGGGCATCGTCCCTCAATGCCGCAGCACGTGCCTCAGGTCGAGGTACATGAGGGGGGCGTTGAAGAGGAGGCTGTCGAGGAGGTCGAGGATGCCGCCGATGCCGGGGAAGAATCGGCCAGAATCCTTCACGCCGGCCTCGCGCTTAAAGAGCGACTCGATGAGGTCACCGACCACGGCCGAGACGCTCAGAATCACGCCCAATACCACGGCGTGGAACGGCGTCATCCCGGCCAGGCGATCGCCCAACAACGCGGCCAGTCCCAACGAGCACGCCGTCGAAATGACCACCGCGCCGGCGAATCCCTCCCAGGTTTTCCCGGGGCTGATGCGCGGGATCATCTTGTGCCGACCAATGAGCGAACCCGTGCAGTAGGCCCCCACGTCGCTGAACTTGGTCACCACGATGAAGTAGAGCACGTAGAAGCGCCCATCCACGCCGGGGAAGAAATTGATCTTTTGGATGAAGTTCAGCAGCCACGGCACGTACATGAGGCCCAGCAGGGTCATGGAAATGGCCGTCATGGCGTTGCCCTGGTTTTTCTTGGAGACGAACTCCCGCAGGCACAAGCCCAGCACGAAGAGCACCAAGACCGCCGATTCAAAATCGGCCGCGCGCGAGGGCTGACCCGAAAACCGCGACCCGGGCTGGTACACCGTCAGGTACACGAAGGTAGAGGCCATGAGGAGGAGCCCGTTGGCCAAACCCCAGAACCGGAAGCACACGAACCCGCGCCGCTCGACCATGCCGTAGAACTCCACTAAGCCCGTCCCCGCCAAGACAATCATCAATCCCAGGAACACATAGCTGCGGATGAAGGCGTCGGTCGAAAAAATGGCCGCCAAAACAATCGACCACAGGAAGAGCGTGCTTCCGAGGCGTCTCAGGAAAATTTGCCCCTTGGACAGGGCGGCGGGAGTGGGCACCGGAGCATCGGCCATGGGTCAAGGCTGCCGGGAAAAACCAAGAATCATCAACCTCGGTGTGGGAAGAAAAGACCCGACCCCGGCCACGAGTCTTGGTAACCGAGGTCAGCCCGAAGCATTTCGCCCCCGGCCAGGTCCAATTCACCCCCCAGTTGTGGAAAACCGCGATTGATAGTTTCTTTATCCATTCACGCTCATGGGAGAAACCGACCCGAAATCCAATCCACCGGCCGCACCGAAGCGCTACGTCCGCGCCATCGGCCCGCGGCTTCGCTGGGTGCTGAACATCATTTGGGTGCTCTTGGCGCTCTTGGGGGCCAACTCGGTGTACTTGCTCACCATCACCTTCATGACCTGGAAAGACCGGGCCAGCGGGGTGAGCTACCAGAACTACGCCTACCAAATCCAGTTCCTGGCCCACCTCATCCTGGGGCTGCTCTTCGTGGTGCCCTTCCTGATTTTCAACTGGGTCCACATCGCCAACACCTGGAATCGGCCCAATCGCAAGGCCGTGTATGTCGGCTATGCGCTCTTCGCCATCAGTCTGGTGGTGCTGATCTCGGGCGTGGTGCTGGTGCGCTTCGATGGCCTCGAGTGGATTCAGGTCAAGAGTGAGCGCAGTCGGTCCGTGGCGTATTGGGCTCACATCATCACGCCGCTTCTGTGCATCTGGCTCTACTTGTTGCACCGGTTGGCCGGGCCACGCATTCGCTGGAAATTGGGAATCAGCTGGGGAGCCGCCGTCGCTGCGGCGGTGGTGATCCTCGTGGCCTTCCACCGGCACGACCCGCGCATTTGGTCGGCCAAGGCGCCGGCTTCGGGCGAGAAGTATTTCATGCCCAGCAGCGCCCGGACG
>CAIRDU010000234.1 GCA_903877395.1 uncultured Planctomycetaceae bacterium | reverse complement strand
TGGCCCACGTACGCTCCTTTGGGGTTTGGCGGCTATCGGTTTCCCGCCGTGGGCAGTCAGGCCTACCGCTAGATCGCTCGGCAAGTGGGGAGCGATCTAGATTAAGCCTGGAGCGATCTAGTTAAGCCTAGAGCGACTCCAAGAGAGAGAATCGGCCGGAAAAGCCGGGGCCAGCGTTTTCAGAAGGCCGAGGGCGATGCACGATCTCCTTGAAGTCACTCCCTCGGGACTGTACTGCAGCCAGGGTGATTTTTACATCGACCCTTGGCGGCGTGTGCCTCGCGCCATTGTGACGCATGCCCATGCCGATCATGCGAGGCCTGGCTGCGATCGGTATCTGTGCGCCTCCCCCGGCAAACTCCTCCTGCGGGAGCGGGTTGGCAGTAGAGTACCGATCGATACGCTGCGTTTTAATGAATCGATCACAATCAACGGAGTGATCGTGTCGCTAGCCTCCTCGGGCCACATACTGGGGGCGGCGCAGGTCATCTTGAAGCACGGCGGGGTGACGTGGGGTGTAACGGGTGACTACAAAACGCAGGCCGACCCCACCTGCGATCCCTTTCAGCAGATCGAGGCTGACGTCTTGATCACTGAATCGACATTCGGCTTGCCAATCTATCGCTGGGAAGATCCGGCGGCGATCGCAGCCCAGATGAATCAGTGGTGGCGGGACAACCAACAGGTCGGTCGCACCAGCGTGCTGCTAGCCTACTCGCTTGGTAAGGCTCAGCGATTGGCCGCCATGATCGATCCTTCGATTGGGCAAATCGTGGCGCACGGCGCAGTGATGAAGATGGTGCGAGCCTACCGCGACAGCGGCGTGCGACTGCCGCCGATCGATGGCGTGCCGCCGAGCGCGCGGAAGGTGGGAGGTGGCAGGGCGTTGGTGATCGCGCCACCGTCGGTGGCTGGCAGTCGCTGGCTGCGACTGTTCGGCGATGTGAACGTGGCGATGGTCTCGGGCTGGATGTTCCTCAAGAGCGAGTGTCGCAATCGCGGGTTTGAATATGGGTTTGCCGTTTCCGATCATGCCGATTTTCCAGGCCTCATCTCGGTTATCGAAGGATCGCGAGCCCGTCGCGTCCTCGTCACACACGGCACGGCTGAGTCACTGGCCGAACTGCTCCGTCAGCGCGGTCTCGACGCCAGTGTGTTACCGACACCATTGACGGGCGAAAGAGAGAACCCTCGATCGCACCCAGCGAGTCTGGGGTGATTCTAAAGTCTCTTTGGGGGAGCCGGGAGCAGGACGAAGTCGACGCGCGTTGGCGTATCCTCGCCTCGAAGCGGAAGCTTTGCCTGTCCCCAGCCGCCTGCGGCCACTCCAGGTGAGGCAGGATGCGACCTAACGTTCCGACTGCGCTGCGAGCGAAGAAAAAGCCGCAGAGAGCGAGTCTAGGATATCGCTAGCGATGAGCGATATTTCGCCTCGCGTCTCTTCGGCAATGTCTCCTGCATGGCCGTGCACCCACGCTGCCAGCCTCGCGGCATTAAACGGATCCAGCCCCTGCTCCTCGTGGTCGTGACCACAGTGTTGGCCAAGGAGTGCCGCTATGACTCCGGTCAGCACGTCTCCTGCACCGGCCGTCGCCATACCGGGGTTCCCGGTATGGTTATGAGCTCGGCGTGTGCGATCTACTACAAAAGTGTCTGGGCCTTTGAGCACAATCACTGTGGCTGTTGTCAAAGCGAACGCGGCGGCGGCCTGTTCCAAGAGGGATCGCTCGCAGACTGGCCCGGGGCCGAGAAACTGTTGCATCTCGCCGGCATGGGGTGTGAGCACTCGCGGTCCAGCATGGCGAGCCAGTTGCTCTCGACTGGTCTGCGAGAGTGCCCAGAGTGCGTCGGCATCGAAGACGGCCGGTTGCGGAAGCTCTGCCCAGAGTTGCTGCACGAGCGATTGAACCGACTCCGAGCGGCCGATGCCTGGGCCAACAGCTATGGCATCGGCTCGCCTGGCCCGCTCCAGGATCTGACCAATGGCATCGCTGGCAAATGTGCCATCGGCGCGACCAGGTAGGCCATAGGTCATTACACAAGGATGAAAGCCCGCGGCGATCGACCCCACCTGCTCGGGCACAAGCAATTCCACGATGCCTGCACCGCTGCGAAGTGATGCAATTGCCGATAATGCAGGCGCCCCTGCCATTCCGGACGAACCGCCCACGATAAGCACGCGACCATAATCGCGTTTGCTGGTGTCGCGGCCGCGTCTGGGG
>CAIRDU010000233.1 GCA_903877395.1 uncultured Planctomycetaceae bacterium | reverse complement strand
CCTTCGATCAGGTAGACGCCGGCGTCCTTGTAGGCCTTGACGAGCTGCTCCGCCTGCTTGGGCGTGCAGGTGTAGTAGCGCGAGCCGAGCCGGCCGCGCTCGTCTTTGTTGTACCACGTGTGCGTGCCTTCTCACCCCTCCTGCGGCCGGCTTCGCAGTCGCTTGGTGTCAGCCCGAAGCCGTTTTCCATCGAGGCGTTTGGCCACAGCAGAACGCGGTTTTTTGGTCCGCTTTCGCACGTTTGGAGGGATGCTCGCCCGTTCGATAATGGCGGTGAGCTTTGCCAGACAGTCTGCAATGTTCTTGGGCTGTTCGCGGTGCCGTTGGCTGGTGATAACGATGTCCCCGTGGATGGTGAGTCTGGCCTGCTCGCGTTGCACCAGTCGCCGCCGCACAGCGTCCGGCAAATGCGGCGTGTGTCTGGCCGCAAACCGTAATACGGCCTTACTGCTGGTGCGATTGACGTGCTGCCCTCCTGGGCCGCTGGAGCGTACAAAGTGCCACTGCAGGGCTTCGGCTGGAATCACGATGGCACCGTCGCCAATTCGGATTTCCTTTGGTCTTGTCATATCCAATACCCCATATCGAATACCCTTTGATTGTCGAGCGCAACCATATCAAGTCAGGAACTATCCTTCATGCACGGGAAATCCACAACCAGACTGTTGCCCACACTTCGTGAGATGATGCTGTGGACCATTTTTTTTGCCTGCATTGCCCGCGACCCAATGGCTGCGGCAGAACCCAAGCCTTTACCCGATCTCTCGACGCGAAAGGGGGAAGATTGGGGGGAGTTTCTGGGGCCCACTGGCAACGGTCGCAGTGGCTTGGCCGACATGCAGGTGCCTTGGCCGGCGGCGGGGCCGAAGCTCGTCTGGCACTGCACATTGGGGGAGGGCTACTGCGCACCAGCGGTGGCTCGTGGGCGTGCGATTGTTTTCGACCGGGTGGACAACACGATGCGATTGCGGTGTCTCGAGGCGGAATCGGGGCGACTACTCTGGGAGCACTCATACGCCAGCACCTACCGGGATTCCTTCGGCTACGACGGCGGGCCGCGAGCGGGGCCTGTGATCGCGGGTGATCGAGTGATTACGTTCGGGCCGGAGGGTCGGCTGGAATGTCGATCGCTTGCTGACGGCGAGAGCCTCTGGCACATCGATACGCAGGCTCGTTACCACGTGATTCAGAATTTCTTTGGAGTCGGTGCCGCGCCGCTGGTGATCGAAGCGGGCGGGAATCAGTTCGTCGTCGTTCAGGTGGGAGGCAGCCGACCGGACTCTGCACCGGCCGCTCCGGATCGGCTAGACCTCGTCAAGGGGCTGGACAGTGGCTTGGTGGCTTTCGATTTGGCCACGGGCTTGGAACGGTGGCGATCTTCCAGCCAGTTGGCCAGCTACAGCGTGCCGGTGGTTGCCACGATCGGCGGCAACCAGAGGCTTCTGGCCTGGATGCGAGACGCATTGCTCGTAGTCGACCCTGCTACGGGTGGCGTGCTGGACGAATTTCGCTGGCGTGCCGACGAACTTTTTAGCGTGGTGGCAGCGAGTCCCGTCGTGCGTGGCAGCGAAGTGCTGCTCTCGGAAACCTACGGGCCTGGCAGCGTGCTCTTGGATCTCACGAACGATCGAGTGAATGTCGTGCGGAAAGACCGGGACAATCAACGCCCCCGCAATGCGCTCAAAGCTCACTGGGCCACGCCAGCGGTGTACGAGGGGCATCTGTACGGATCCAGCGGCCGCAATTCCGGCGATGCCGAGCTTATTTGCGTGGATTGGAAAACGGGTGAGGTTGTCTGGAACGAGCCGGGGCTTGGCCGGGCAAGCGTCGTGGTTGTGGGCAGCCATCTGATCGTGCTGGGAGAATTTGGCGATGTCGTGCTTGTGAAAGCCACGCCGGAAAAGTATGTCGAGGTGTCTCGCGCGCGGCCGTTGCACACCAGCGGCACGCCCAAGCGACGTGCCGGCCAGGCAGATGCAGAGCAACAGGAACCCGCAGGCGAACTGCTAGCACCTCCCTGCTGGGCCGCACCAGTCGTCGCCCACGGCTACCTGTATCTGCGGGGGCAGGGGCGGTTGGTGTGCT
>CAIRDU010000232.1 GCA_903877395.1 uncultured Planctomycetaceae bacterium | reverse complement strand
TCGTTGTTCCGTGCGTACACGCAATTGGCCAACCAATGCAAATTCATCAGCTACTATAATTACGGCCCAGACTACGAGGCCACCGAGGGATTCTGGTCGCAGAGTGCATGCGGCGATGCCGTCCAGCACGTCAATAATCAGGCAGCCCGAATGGATGACATTCTGGGCCCCGGGATGATGCGTCCTAGCCGTGTGGCAATGCTCTATGCCACCTCTCAGGATATCTGGTGGCCTGCCTGGCCTTTTGCGGATAAACGGGCGACCTTTCTGGCCTTGTCGCACGACTACTACCAGCCCGATCTAGTCAGCGAGGAGCAGATCGCCGCCGGGGCGCTGGCCCACTATGACAGCCTGTATGTGCTGGATTCAGTTGTGCCAACAGCCGCCCAAAAATCTATTGAGGCATGGGTCAGGGCAGGCGGGCTTTTGTGGGCCTGCGATGATGCGGCCGCCAACAACGAATATGCCGAACCTCACGATCTGCTGGAACGGCTCGGCGGACTCAAACGTGATTACAGCGTGGCCCCGAACGCGGCGACGCAGGTCGTGCCGGTTGAAGGAGAGAAAACTTTCCCGCCCCACGCAGTTCCCGTGCGCGGGCGATCCAACGAGGCCATTCGGCTGGGCGTATTCAAGTGGGACGGCGCTCGCATTCGCGCGACCTATAGCGACGGCCATCCCGCGTGGGCGGAGAAAAAAGTCGGCAGCGGAACGGTTGTCTACGTTGGGCATCGCTGCGGACTCTCCTATGCAGCAGGTGCCAGCAACCGTGGCCCATTCAAAGTGTGGCCGAGCGAGCGACGATGCCTCATCGTGCGTCCTCTGGAGGAGGCTCAGATCGATCGTGAACTGATCGTATCAAAGCCCCTTGTCATGACAACGCCGATCTCAACTGCCGCTGGCACCGTCATCATTCTCTATAATATGGATGCCCACGAACAGAATGGGCTCACGATCACTTTGAAAGAGCCCGCTAGGCCGCGCAGCGTTGAGTGGTGCGACGAGAATGGACAACTCGTACCGATTCCGTTCGATTACGCCAATGGCCTCATGATCCTCACCGGCCTGAACCTCCCTTGGAAAGGCACGATGATCCTCGTGCGGCGGACTGCGGCACCGCCCGATCATCGCCTGGCAGAGATGCGAACTGCCGCGGTCAAGGGGATCGCTGCAAACGATTGGCAGGCGGCCAGTGCCGGCGCGTGGTGTGCTGGTTTTTTTCCAGAGTGGAACCTCGCCCCGACGATCGCCCCCTTGCTCGGGCACTCGCACTGGGCGGTGCGGAGGTCGGCGGCAGAATCGCTGGGGCGTTTGGGACATAGGGCCGCCGAAAACAAAATTCGCGCCGCGCTCGACAAGGAGACCGATTCGCACGCGCTGGCCGATGAACTCTACGCGCTGGCCCAACTCGGTCACCGAGATATTGGCGCGTTATGCCACGCGTACGCAGCCCATCCGGATCCTTTTGTGCGCAGCGAAGCCGCACGCAGTAAAGCCGCACTCACTGTCGCTCCACAGAGCAAAAAGAGCGGCCCGCCATGACGCCATGACGCCATGACGCGATGACACGATGACACGATGAGAAAAAAGGGCCGGCGGTTCTATCCGCGCCCGAGGGAGACCGACAGTCCGTCGTAAGCAAGCTCTACGCCCGCTGGCAGGGCTGCCGAAATTGTCGCGTGGTCGATCTCGTGTGAGAGATGTGTGAGGAACGTACGGCGGGCGTTCACCTGCAATGCCACGGCAATCGCCTCTGGAACCGAGAAATGGGTCGGGTGAGGCGAGGGCCGAAGGCAATCCAGAATAAGTGTGTCGAGGCCTTCTAGCAGAGGCCAAGTTTCGGCCGGGATGCGGTTGGTGTCGGTGCAATACGCTAGGCTACCAAATCGAAAACCCAGCACGTCAAAAACTCCGTGCCCCAGCCGGAGAGGTATGACTCGCGTGCCAAGCAGGTCGAACGCCTGATCGGTGATCCGCTCAAACGCAATCTTCGGAAGGCCGCCGCCGAGAACGGGGGTAGTCTCAAAGGCGTAGTCGAATGCCCTGCAAATTCGTTTCTCTACGCGTTCCTCGCAGAACACTCGCATCGGACGCCTGACGTGGTAGCAGAGCGGGCGGATATCGTCGAGCCCGTAGACGTGGTCGACGTGGTCGTGCGTGTAGAGCACGGCATCCACCGAACCGATGCGTTCCCGCAGGAGTTGCGTTCGCAGGTCGGGTGTCGTGTCGATGAGCAGCGTTCCCTCGGGCAGGCCGAGGATTACACTGGTGCGGGTGCGGTTGTTGCGAGGATCATCACTGGTGCACGTCTGGCAGCGGCATCCCACCACAGGCACTCCGACGCTGGTCCCAGTGCCTAGGAAAAGCAACTGGCCAGCCATGTCTTGAAACGGCACAGTCGCAGGCGACAAAAGCTCTGGTGCCTTGGACACGACCGACGCGATCGGGACGGGTGTCACATCGGATGCCGTGAATGCCGGCGACGCGTTGGATGTCTTCTCTATTTTAGATGTCATGCGGTCGATTCCGGGGTACCCACCGAACGACTCCCGGGCCACAGGAGCCGCATAGTGTAGCCTGTTGTCGAGGAGCCGCCTTGACCCGCACGGGCATCGGCCGCGACAATTGTGTTTTCATTGTTTTCTGCTTTCATGACGGTATCCAATGCAACAACTCGAACGCCTCTGGGATGGTCTCTCGAATGCCGCTGCCGGTGTCGGCTCCCGACTGGAGCGGCTTTTAACCGGCATGTTCGGCTCCTCCAACGCCCGGTACGTGCGACGGCTCGAACCAAAGATAGAAGCGATCAATTCGCTCGAACCAAAGTATCGGGCGTTCACCGACGCCGAACTGCGGGGCCAAACCGGTGAATTCCGTCGCCGTCTGGCAGCTGGCGAAACGCTCGACGACATCTTGGTCGAGTCCTTTGCCGTTTGCCGGGAAGCGGGGCGGCGATTTCTCGTCATGCGGCATTACGATGTGCAGATGATCGGCGGAATGGTGCTGCACTCTGGTGCGATTGCCGAGATGATCACAGGCGAGGGCAAAACGCTCGTGGCCACGCTGCCGGCCTACCTCAATGCCCTTGAGGGTAAGGGCGTGCACGTGGTCACTGTCAACGACTATCTCGCCCGGCGCGATATGGAGTGGATGGGGCCTCTGTACATCGGCATGGGGCTCACCGTCGGGGCGATCCAATCCGGCATGGACGCGGCCGAACGACAGCAGGCCTATGCCTGCGATATCACATACGGCACCAATAATGAATTTGGTTTCGACTACCTCCGCGACAATATGCGGATGGCCGCGAGAGGCGACGATCGCTTTCCCAAGCATCTCCAGCAAAGCCAAGGGTTCTTGAACTACGCGATTGTAGACGAGGTGGACAACATCCTGATCGATGAGGCGCGTACGCCGCTGATCATCTCTGGCCCAGCGCATGACGACATCACAAAATATTCCAAAGCAGATCACATCTCCCGTCAACTCAAGGCCGAGACGCACTTTGAGGTGAAGGAAAAAGAGCACACCGTTTCGCTCACCGAAGATGGCGTACGGCAGGCCGAAAAACTCGCCGATGTGGAGAGCTTCTATACCGCTGGCAATATGGAGTGGCCGCATCTTATCGACAATTCGCTGAAGGCTCACTATCTCTACAAGCGCGATGTCCACTATGTCGTGCAGGGAGACGAG
>CAIRDU010000231.1 GCA_903877395.1 uncultured Planctomycetaceae bacterium | reverse complement strand
GGTCACTGCCAAAGATGTGACACCACAATAGAGCCACGACTTTCTAAACAATGGTTTGTAAAGGTGGCACCACTTGCCAAAGCAGCTGCGGATGCGGTTAGAGATGGCAGAGTAAAAATTGAACCAGAGGAGATGTCGCCAAGATATTTTGAGCCAACCCATATACCAATCTGGTTGTGAGCCGGCAGAGATCTGCCCTGGTGTGTAGGGACCATAGAGCCAGATTGGATTAATAGATGCAACCGCTCCTAAGAATGCAGTAATACCAAATACGATAAAGAAGAAACCGCCAGCTTTTGCCATATACACAGGCATTAATGGATAACCAACAACATTTTTCTCAGTTCGTCCAGGTCCTGGGTACTGAGTGTGTTTCTGATACCAAACTAACATCAAGTGCACAGTGATTAGAGCTAAGAAAATTCCAGGCAGTAGCAGCACATGCACAATGTAAATTCGCGGAATGAACACTTCACCTGGGAACGCCCCACCAAATGCGAAGAAAGATAAATATGTACCAACTACTGGAATGGATTGAATAATTGCATGGGCAATTCTGATTCCAGTTCCTGATAAAAGATCATCAGGAAGTGAGTATCCAAGGAAGCCCTCAACAATTGCAAGAGTAAGTAATGCAACACCTAAGATCCAGTTAAATTCACGAGGCTTACGGAAGGCACCTGTGAAGAAAACTCTAAGCAGGTGGACCACAATTGAAGCTGCAAAAATCAGCGCTGCCCAGTGATGGGGTCGCGCGGTGGTACGGCTGAACCCCGACGGGCCCAATGACCCGCGGGTGAAGGTGCTGCGGTTCGACGATGGCAAATCGCTCACGCCGATGGCGGTCATGATGCACGCGGTTTGTCACCCCTGCTTTTTCACGTGGGGCGACAAGGGCTCGCCGCCGTATCCGAACGGTTACCCGAAGATGAGCGCCGATTTTCCGGGTGAGGCTCAGACGTTTGTGGAGATGATCTACGGGCAGAAAACATCGGTGATGTTTTTGCAGGGTTGCGCCGGGGACATCCGGCCGAACCTGCCGGGTTACCCTTATCGTTGCGCCGATGAGGCGGACATCCAGTGGGCGGGCCGGGATCTGGGTGGTGCGGTGACCCGTGCGCTGGCCCTCAGTGTCACGCGCGAGAAGCTGCAACAACGGGCCTCGTTCTACCAGATCCGCACCGCCCGCGGAGTGGTCGATTTACCGGGTAAGGAAAAGCCGGTGCGGGCGGAAATGCAGGCGCTGAAAATCGGGCCGTATTTGTTTCTCTCGATGCCGGGCGAACCGATGGTCGAGTATGGTTTCAAGTTGGAGAAGGCGATCGCGGATCGCGCGATTCCCATCATCGTCGGCTACGCGAATGGTTACCTCGGTTACATCCCCACGGCGGACGCGTATGCGGTCGGCGGCTATGAGCCGAACCGGTCGCCGCTGACGGCGGAGGCCGAGGCCGTGATTCTTAAGGAACTCGGCCGCCTCGCCGACCTCGTGATGGGGGATGTCTTTGAGTCCTTCTCCAAACATCCGCAGGACGTGCGCAAGCGCGAGGAGACCGGGAAAGCGCAGTCCGTGGAAACGAAGGCCGGTAAGCGCTAGTGCGTTTCGGACGAGGGCCTGGATGTCCGGGCCTCCCATCGAATCGACTCCACGCAACGACATCCAGTTTCTCCCACACATTTCATGATTTCCGTTCCTTCCGTCCTGCGGTTGAGCTTCAGCGGCTTGGTCGGCCTTGGGGCCGCGTTGATGGTGGCGGGCGCAATTCCGCCGGCGCCTCCCTTTGAATGTCGTTGGACGGCCACGCCGCCGGTGATCGACGGATTCCTCGACGAGGCGGCCTGGCGGCAGGCCCAGGTCATCGAGAGCTTTCAATTTTCCTGGTTGCCCGAGGGCCAGCGCAAGCCGCTGACGGCCACCAAGGCGCGGCTGCTTTGGGACCGGGAGTATCTCTACTTCTCCGCCGAGATGGAGGATACCGACGTGTTTGCCAACGTCACCGAACAAGACGCGGCCATCTGGACGTGCGATGTCTTCGAGCTGTTCTTCAAGCCGGCGGCGGACAAGCCCGGCTATTACGAATTCGAGGTCAACGCCGCGAATGGCAAACTCGACATGTTCCTCCCGTCGCGCGGCGCCGGCGGGTACAACCGGCACAAGGCCGAGCGCCCCTTCCACCTCGACACCGCGGTGCAGGTGCGCGGCACGCTCAATCACTGGGCGGACAAGGATCGGGGTTGGACGGTGGAAGGTCGCATCCCGTGGCGCGATTTCCTGTCGACCGGCGGCCGGCCGGCGCCGGGCGAAATCTGGCAGCACGCCTTGTGTCGCTACGACTATTCGACCGGATTCGACG
>CAIRDU010000230.1 GCA_903877395.1 uncultured Planctomycetaceae bacterium | reverse complement strand
TCCAACTCTTGCGAGACATGGTGGCCTTACAGCATCGTTCCTGCGAACTCCTGAGCGAATTGGTTGCGCAAGTGTCACTGCAGCAGCGGCAGCGGGCGGCCGAACTCAAGGCTTGGAAAGATGCCAATCCGGCACTTGCAACATCGTGCAGGCGGGCTGCCGAATCACTCGCCAAGGTGCATACAGATTTTTTGGGCAATGTCGCCCAAGAGGCATTTGAAAATGCTGAGGATTTTGCCGACAGCGAATACGCACTCGGCGAATTCATCGATCGGCATGGGCCGCGACTGGCTCATTTTAACGGTGTGCTGCAACTCTTCGCCCAACTCGGCGGCCCTGCCCCCATCGCAGAGAGCTAACCAAACTCTGCTCTCTCTGCGGCGAGTCAATCACCCTCGTATTCCTCCCTGCATTCCATCTGACTTTTCTCCCCAACCAACGCATACCGAACCGCTCTATGGCGACAGATCCATCTCTTCTTCAGCCTGCCGCCTTTGAACTGGCCGATGACATTGCGATCGTCAAAGCCCGAGAATCGCTCGACGCCCATACCGTCGCAATAATGGCTTGGCACTTCCATCCCTCTACGGGCTGCCCTTTTTGGCTCGACTACGCCCAATCGCTTCCGTTCAATCCACTCACGGATGTGAAGTGCTACGACGACTTGAAAAAGTTTCCGCCATTTGAGGATGAGTGGTTGCGGGGCGGCCCACTGCGGCGATGGGTGCCTCGAGGGTTTGCCGACAAGCCCGTCTACGTTTTTGAAACCGGCGGCACGACCGGCGTGCCAAAATCCCGCGTGAACATGCGAGACTTCCGCACCGATTACGAACAGTTTAGCTCAACGCTGCCCGACGAGCATTTCCCGCCGGGTGCCAATTGGCTGATGCTTGGTCCCTCCGGTCCACGCAGGTTGCGGCTTTCGATCGAGCACCTCGCGCAGTATCGCGGCGGCATCTCGTTTTGCATCGACCTGGATCCTCGGTGGGTGATCAAGCTCATTCAAAAGGGCTGGATGGAGCACCTCGAGGCTTATAAACAACATTGCATCGACCAAGCCATCACGATTCTGGAAGCCGGCCACGATATCCGCTGCATGTTTACTACCCCCAAACTCCTAGAGGCTTTGGCGTTGTCACTTGAAAAGAAGGGGACGACGATCAGACAGGCGGGTATTACCGGAATCTTTTCGGGAGGCACCGAGTTTACTCCGCAGTGGACTCGCTTTGCGGTGGAGGAACTCTTGGACGGCGCGTATATGACCCCCACCTACGGCAACACATTGATGGGCCTAGCCGCCTCTCGCCCAGTAACGCCCGCCGATGGCTATACCATTGCCTACTACGCTCCTCAGCCCCGCGCCGTGATTGAGGTGGTTGATTTTGATGACACCACCGCCGTTGTGGCGTACGGCCTGACGGGCCGCGTCAAACTCACAACGCTCACTCAGGAAACATTCGTGCCTGGATTTCTCGAACGCGATGAAGGCGAGCGGGAGCGGCCGTGTCACAAATATCCGTGGGATGGCATCAGTGGAGTTCGCCCTTTCCGTCAACTCGCTGGCGCGACCACCGTGGGTGTCTATTAGGAAAACTTAGGAACACTGCATGCACCTCCCCGCCCTTCGTTTTGGAAAACCGTACGAGTCGCTGGAACGCACGCAGCTTGTCCACTTCCTGACAGGCGAGCGAGTCGCCGAGGTGAGCCAAGTGGGCGGTGCCATCGTGGGCCGCGACGCATCGAAGATGGCCCGAGCCCGTGAATCGCTGCTGGAAATCAGCCCCGATGAAATCATCGAGCGGCTGCAGACCGCCGGCAACCTCTACGTCCACGGCACCCTTTCTGTGGGTAACGGCAAGCAATCGCCCGACAGCTTCGTCGAGCAGCAGTCAGCGACCACAGGCCTTCCTGAATCGCTCTGCCGCGCGAACATGCAAAAAAATCTGTTCGTGCTCTCACACATGGATCGCATGCTGGATTGCCTCACGCGAGGGCTACCGCCGGAGGTGCTCTGGAAGGGCTACGGCCGAGAGCACCGCGGCGTAGTCGTCAGCTACCAAGCGCAATCACCGGTACTGGGGTTGGTGCTGCCCTCCAACTCGCCGGGCGTGCATACGCTCTGGTTGCCTGTCATCGCCCTAGGTGTGGGCCTGCTGATCAAGCCTGGCGGGCAGGAGCCGTGGACGCCCTATCGCATGGCCGCAGCGATGGTGGAGGCGGGCATTCCACCCGAGGCGATCGGTCTCTATCCAGGGGCGACGGATGTGGGCGCCGCCATTCTGGCCGGCTGTGGCCGCAGCATGATTTTCGGCAGCGCGAAAACAGTCGAGCAGTATCGCGGCAACCCAGGCGTGCAGGTGCACGGCCCTGGATTTTCAAAGATTCTTATTGGCGACGACTGCGTAAACGACTGGGAAACCTATCTGGATGTGATGGTCGAAAGCATAGCGGCCAACAGCGGGCGAGGGTGCATCAACGCCTCGGCAATTTATGCCAGCCGTCACACAGGCGAGATTGCCGCAGCGATTGCCGAGCGACTCGGCCCGATTGATGTGAAGCCACCACAGGATCCAGATGCTCAATTGGCTGCTTTCACAGTGCCGGGTGTCGCAAAGGCCATTTGGCAGCAGATCGAGGGCGGGCTGACGGCATCGGGAGTCATGCACGCCACGGCGGCGTATGGCCCGCGGTTGGTGGAAGGCGAACGCTGCGGGTGGCTGCGACCTGTTGTGGTGCACTGTCAGTCGCCAGACCCTGAGATTGCCAAAGCCGAATATATGTTTCCGTGTGTCAGCGTGGTGCGATGCCCGCAGGAACAAATGATCCAGCGAATCGGCCCAACGCTCGTTGCCACGGCCATCACCAGCGATCCTGCATTTCAATCCCAACTCATCAACTGCACGGCGATCGATCGGCTGAACCTCGGCCCGATTCCAACCACAAAGCTTGATTGGCTGCAGCCCCACGAGGGAAACATCGTCGACTTCCTCTACCGATCGCGAGCGTTGCAGGTGCCAGCAGAGACTCCAGCGACGAGCACAACACCCACCACACAAGCGGGAGTCGCTTGAGTGCCGTTTATGGATGTTCTACCGGCTGCATTTGAATTCCGAGCCACCACTCGGTTGGTGGTTGGAGCTGGCTCGATAGCCCGGTTGGGCGAACTCGCAAACGGACTCGGCGCAGCCCGTGCGCTGGTGGTGAGCGACCCCGGTGTGGTGCGGGCTGGCCACGCGGCGATGGGCATCGAATCGCTGCAGCAGGCCGGACTGGAGGTCGCGTGCTTTTCCGATGTGGGTGAAAATCCCACAACCGACCACGTGGATGCCGGCACGGCAGTGGCTCGGGCATTTCGGCCCGACATGATCGTCGGGATCGGCGGAGGCAGTTCGATGGACTGCGCCAAAGGCATTAACTTTCTATTTTCCTGTGGCGGTCGAATGCAGGATTACTGGGGCCGAGGCAAAGCCACATCGCCGCTGTTGCCAGCGATCGCTGTGCCGACAACCGCCGGCACCGGCAGTGAAACGCAATCATTTGCACTCATCACTGCTGCCGACTCGGGTGTGAAGATGGCCTGCGGCGACACACAGGCGGCGTTTCGCGTCGCCATTCTGGATGTAATGCTCACGCTCACGCAACCTGCAAGGGTCACGGCACTCACCGGCATCGATGCGGTGTCACATGCTGTGGAAAGCCACGTCAGCCGCGCCGCGACCCCAGCATCTCGGATATTTTCGCTGGAAGCATTTCGACTGCTCGCAAAGCATCTGCCGCGCGTGTTTGAATCACCTACCGATCTGGAGGCTCGGTCAGCGGTGCAATTGGCTGCCGCTTGGGCTGGGCTCGGAATTGAAAACGCGATGCTCGGCGCGGCCCACTCGCTTGCCAATCCACTTACCGCAGTCCACAAACTTGCGCACGGCCAAGCGGTGGGGCTCATGCTACCGCACGTTGTGCGGTTCAATGCGGCAGCCTGCGAGGATCGCTATGCCGAACTCTTACACGCACGAGGGCTGCCAATAAACAACCACACAGCCGGTGGCAGCCTCGCCGATTTTCTTACCGACCTCGTGACCGCGTCAGGCCTGTCCACGTCGTTTCGGGGGCTGAAAAGCGAACCGGACGGTAGCGATCGCTGGACCACCAACTCCATCACCAGCCTCGCAGATGCCGCTGCATTAGAGTGGACGGCGGGTTTCAATCCGCGGCCGCTTGCTCTGGAAGATTGTATCCGGCTCTACGAGGCGGCTCGATGACTTACTTCCCACGGATGAGAACTTTGAGTTGGCTGGTCGCGTGCCTAGCTGTGCCGTGGGTTGGCATTACAGCTGAGCCTGAAAGGATCGCCTCGCAAGTATCCAAGCTACGCAAAGAAGCGACTGTCAATGAGGCTCCTGCCGACGCGTGGCCGATGTTTCGCGGATGCCTAGCCGGCACTGGCCGGTCGGCCACGACGCTGGCGATGCCCTTGCGGGAGCGCTGGCACCGTGTTTTTGAAAAAACGGCTTTTGAAGCAGGAGCCGTGATCGCCGACGGCACGATTTATATTGGCGATCTGGACGGCACCTTCCATGCCCTTGCGCTGGACACCGGCGCAACGCAGTGGACATTTCGAACCGAGTCTGGTTTTTCTTCGAGCGCGGCGATCGCAACCGATCCGGCCCATCCGCTGGTGGTGGTTGGTGACAGCGAGGGCATTGTGCGGGCCTTTGAACGGGGCACCGGTGCCGTGCGGTGGGAGTACGAAACGAACGGCGAGATTTCCGGCGGCCCGACGATCATAGAGGCGGAAAAAGACGCACCCGATCCCGCAGGGGCTCGAGTGCTCATCGGCTCGCAAGACGCGTCGCTCTCTTGCCTCGCTCTGGCCGATGGCACACTGCTTTGGAAGCACTCCATCGGCGATCAGATCCGCTGCGCACCGACAGTGGCCAACGGAAAAGTGTTTCTGGCCGGATGCGATGGCCAACTGCACGTGATCGATGCCCTCACTGGCCAGAGCAAGGCTGATGTGCGCATCGATGGCCCCACTGGCACCACTCCCGCTGCGGCCGACGCATGCGTTTACTTCGGCAGCGAGGGGGGCGTTTTTTGGGCGATTGATTTTCACAAAGCCGCAGTCGCATGGAAGGTTGCACCGACTGCCAACCCGCAGGCTTATCGTTCCAGCGCTGCAATC
>CAIRDU010000229.1 GCA_903877395.1 uncultured Planctomycetaceae bacterium | reverse complement strand
CCGGCGCGGCGCAACTCCCATACCTTCGCGCATGCGTCGCCAGACAGCATGGGGTATGCGTAGCCGAGGCCCGCTGCACGCAGATCGGCTTGGATCGCGCCCAGCATCGTTTCGAGCGTCGCTGGATTGGCGTGCCGTGCCTCCACCACAAGCACCGCGCCAGGGTCACCGACCACAAAGGACCGATTTCGTGTCTGCTCAAGGTTGTCCGCCGTGCAATCCAGAATCTTTTTATCGATCAGTTCGCAGGCGGTGGGCCTGTGTCGCATGGCCACAAGCGTGGCCCGCAGCGCCTCTTCGACCGTTTCGCAGTGCACGCACAGCAGGGCTCCTGGCGGCGGCAGTGGAATCAGGTTGAGTTCATATTCGACGCCAAAAAAAAGCGTGCCCTCTGAACCAGCCAAGAGCGTGCAGAAGTTGAAAGGCCTGTCGCTGGCCCGATCAAAACAGGAGGCGTTCATGAGCGAGTCGATCGCATAGCCTGTATTGCGGCGAGTGACTTCGGGTCGCGGAAAGGCATCGCGAATCGTATGCCGCACCTCAGAATCGCTGAGCAAGTCGCGAATGTCCTGGTAGATCCGGGTTTCGAGCGTGTCTGGTCCCACACACTTAGCCGCAAATGCTTCTGCCGAGAGTGGGCCAAAGACTACCTCTGATCCATCGGCCAAAAAGCCTCGTGCGCTCACGAGGTGATCCCGAGTCGAGCCGTAGGCAATGGAATTGGAGCCGCAGGAATTGTTGCCCACCATGCCGCCGATCATGGCCCAAGATGCGGTGGATGTTTCCGGGCCGAAGAAGAGGCCGTGCGGTGCCAGAAACAAGTTAAGGGCATTGCGTACCACTCCAGGCTGTACTCGCACCCGACGGTTGACCACATCCAGCGAAAGAATTCGGTTGAGATGACGGCCCGCATCGACAACGATCCCGCTCCCCACGACTTGCCCGGCCAGCGATGTTCCGGCCGCGCGAGGAATCAGCCCAATCGGCTGCCCAGCATTGCGTTCAGTGGCGGCAAACCGAACGATTTCAAGGATGTCGTTCTCCGACTCCGGCACCGCGACGGCCAGCGGACGCTCCTGATACTCCGATGCGTCGGTCGAATAGATGGCCAACGACAGTTCGTCGTACAGCAACTTGCCCTTGAGTCGACCTCCGAGCGATGCAAGCATTTGCGAAACGCGAGCGGTGTGCGGCATGGGTGCTGTGGAGAGTGCCATGCAACCAGTTTCCGCCGCCGACTGGATTTGTGCAAACAGAGCCAAGAAAATCAACCTGAAGGAGACAGGAATCGCCGTGCTCCTTGCAGGTCTTTGGCGGGATTCGTACAACGGTCGCACCGGCTCGGTTTCGCGTCGTTTCTTCAATAATCTTCAACGAACATTTTTCAGGGTTTTTTGAATGACCACCACTGCATCGAGTGCTTCCGCCCGCCTTCCCGAAGCCCAGAATCTTCCCGCCGTGCTGAGCAAGGCTTTGGATGCCGGTCGCGGCATGCTGAAGCTCTCGCCCACGTGGGTGCCTCGTAGTTTTCTGCATCCCGGCAAACGGCTTCGCCTGCATCCGGCAGACTACTATTCCTACGGCCTCGATCGCGGCGGCATCGATGAGCGGTGGTTTGCCAGCACGACGGAGGCTGCCAACGAAAACCGCACGGCCGACGAAGGCCTGAGTTGGTGCGTGTTTGAAGGCCAGCGATTTCTCCTGCGCGATGCCGTGGCCGATGCTGGCGCTCGGCTCGTCGGCACGTCGATCTGGGGTCGCTATAGGAAGTGGCCCGTGTACTCGAAATTTTTTGACAATATGGGACCGATCCCGCACCACATGCACCAATCGTTTGCGGATGCCAAACTTGTGGGGCAAGAGGGGAAGCCAGAGAGCTACTATTTCCCACCGCAGTACAACAATTGCGACAACCATTTCCCCTACACGTTCATGGGTCTGGAGCCTGGCACGACTCGGTCCGATGTGCGGAAGTGTCTTGAAAACTGGAACTCTGGTGACAACGGAATCCTCGATCTCTCGACGGCATACCGCTTGAAGCGAGGCACCGGCTGGCTCATACCACCGGGAGTGTTGCATGCACCCGGGTCGTTATTGACCTACGAACCGCAGTGGGGCAGCGATGTCTTTGCGATGTTTCAGTCGCTCGTGGAAGGCCGCGCGGTGCCCTGGAGCCTGTTGG
>CAIRDU010000228.1 GCA_903877395.1 uncultured Planctomycetaceae bacterium | reverse complement strand
GGGATGACGTCAAGTCCTCATGGCCCTTATGACTAGGGCTGCACACGTCCTACAATGGCGCGTACAAAGGGACGCAAACCCGCGAGGGCAAGCAAATCCCAAAAAACGCGCCCTAGTTCGGATTGCAGGCTGCAACTCGCCTGCATGAAGCTGGAATCGCTAGTAATCGCGGGTCAGCATACCGCGGTGAATGTGTTCCTGAGCCTTGTACACACCGCCCGTCAAGCCACGAAAGTGGGGGGCATCCGAAGTCGCTGCGGTAACCGTAAGGAGCCAGGCGCCGAAGATGAACTCTGCGATTGGGACTAAGTCGTAACAAGGTAGCCGTAGGGGAACCTGCGGCTGGATCACCTCCTTTCTAAGGATATCGCCAACGCGAACTTTCGGGTTCGCCGAGGCAGCCCCTTGTGAAGCGGTTTGAAGGCCACACTTCGGTGTGAATTTTAAACCAGGAATCTTGGGGATCAAAAGATTGTGGAGACGATCGTGCCCGAGCCATTCTGTAGTCTGAAATATGGCTGTGGAATTGAGCAAAGGAAGCCGTCGAAAGAGACTGTTAACTGGTTGGAGCGATCCTACTGGTGAAGCAACACTGCCAAAAAATCATTGAATTTTGACCCGTTGGGGCTCGGCCGAGCTCCAACGGGTTTTTTATTTGATTCATGCGTTCTGCGGGACGTAAAAGCCGTTGTGGCGTGCGACCCCTTTCGCCATGCGGATGACGAGGTAGGATTTCGCTGCGGGAATTGGCGAGTCCGCGAGTCATTGCTGCTCCTTTTTCTCGTGTGGTTTCTTCTGTGCGTTTTGGAGACGTGGTTTCGCCATCACAAAAATGACAAACATGACAAGCCATTCTGTTTCAGCGATTGCAGGCGTGTTCCCACCAGCTATTTCCGAGGCAACGGTGATGACGGTGTGGCCATCGGTTGCCTCTACGTCGCTGGGGCAGTGGCTGGGCCGTCTGTATCGGATTCGCAGTGGCTGGGGGCCAATTTCCGTGGGTCGGTTGGCGTTGCTGGTGACGATTCCACTGGGATTGATGATGTATTTTTCAATCCGGATGCCGTGGGCCATTCGCCGCTACCGTCTCACCAATCGCCGCGTGATTGTGGAGCGAGGAATCAACCCCAAGGTGGAGCAGTATGTCGATCTGGATCGCTTTGACGCGATTGATCTGATCGTGAAACCAGGGCAAGAGTGGTATGCCGCTGGCGATCTTGTATTTCGTCGAGGGCCCATCGAAACGCTTCGCCTGCCTGGTGTGAGTCGGCCCGAACCGTTTCGTCAAACGTGCCTCAAGGTGCGGCAATCGTACGTGAGCGTAGCCGCTGCCCAGCCAGCAGTTATCGGTGCCGCATAACACGTTTGCGGCAAAGAACACTCGCGCCTTTTCCAATGGACCGGCAGGAAAGTTGGCGTTCAGGCGAGTCGCTTCAGCTTTGACACGCGGCCTGCACCAACCCACTCTGCGACAAAGATACTGCCGTCCTGGCTGAAACAAGCATCGTGAGGGTGCACAAATTTCCCGTTCAGCCACTCTTTGCGACGGCCTCGAATCTGTGTGCCGTCTGGGCTAGTGACCCGTGCCACGTCGTCTCCGAGCCGTGCAACGACCTCGTTTTTCTCATTCAAGAGCGTGACTCTCGCGTGCAGTTCGGCCACGACGAGCAGATTGCCCCTCGTCTCTACATTGGCTGGCAGGCCATACCCTTTGAGCGTTTCTTGATAGGCGCCGTCCATCGTGAAATATTGCAGCGAGTGATTGGCCCGGTCGCAGACAACAATCGATGGTTCGCGGCCTTGCCTCCGATCCACCCACACGCCGTGCGGCGTGTTGAACGTTCCTTCGCCTTTGCCTGGGCCGCCAAAGCACGACTGCCACTTTCCAGCTTTGTCGTATCGGTGAATGAAGAATGCTCCGTATCCGTCGGCCAGCAGGAAGCCGCCATCATCCAGGAATGCAAAGTTGGTGGGCATGAACCGGTCGCGACCCCACTGCCCGGTTGGCTTTGTGTTTTCTTCGGCGGCATAGATGTTCGATTCCATGGGAGCATAGTGCTGCCAGACCGTTTCTCCTTTGAGATCCAACTTGGCGAATGTTTTGAGGTGTTGGTAGGCGCAGACGTAGAGAAATTCCTGTCCTCCTTCTTCGCGAATCTCAATCCCATGGCCGCCGCCCTGGAATTGTTGGCCAAATGACCGCATGTATTTTCCTTGCGGATCAAATACGAAAATCGATGGATGGTCGGTTAGTTCCTTGCGCCCTTCGTGAATGACATATAGATTGTCGGCTTTGTCCACCGCGACGTTATGCGTGGTTTGCCACGTAAACTTATCAGGCAGTTGGGGGAAGTCATGGACAACTTCAAATAAATAGTCGCCCTCACCCACGATCAGTGCCGAGTCGGTCTTGCGAGCGGTAATGGCCGCTGGAGCACCAAAGGTGGCCGTCGCGCCCATGGTCCCTACGGAGAGAGAGGCTGCAGCAAGAAACTCGCGTCTGGATGTGAGATCGCACGGGAAGGCCGCCATTATTTTGTCTCCAGAATGAAAAGGGAGTGCATGCACGCAGCCGAAAGGAAGCAAGTCGCGTTTCCTCTTCTCAGTGTACACACCCATCGCTGGGGTACGCGTCGGCACGACCCTACACGGCCCGCCTACCGGCGGCTGGGCCGCGGGAGCGAATCGCTTCGGCGATCACTCCACGGGCCAAGCCGTCGAGGTCGCACTCCAGTGACCGGGCATTTATCGTGGCCTGCTGGGGCGATGTAGCGCCAAAAAGGACGCTTGTGATACCCGGTTGCTCGGCGGTCCAAGCCAGTACAAGTGAGGCCACATCGCAGTTCAATCTTGCTGCGATGGGGTGAAGGGCATCCACGAAGTCAAGGTTTCGCTGGAATTCGTCGCCGTTGAACATCGGGTATTTGTGCCGGCTGTCCGACTCGGGAAATGTCTGCTGACGCGTCATGTGGCCCGCAAGCAATCCTTTCATCAGTGGCCAATACACAACCATCGACACGCCGTGCTGGCGGCACCACGGCACGATCTCCGACTCGATTCCGCGTTGCAGCATATTGAATGGCAGTTGGCACGCGGCCAGCGGACAGACAGACGCAAACTGTTGCAACTGCGTAAGCGACACATTCGACACTCCCACAGCCCGCGTTTTGCCTGCCTCAAGGAGTCGGGAGAGTTCGCCAGCGGAGTCTTCCAGTGGGATCGTGGGATCAGGGGCATGAAGATAGAGGAGATCGAGCGAATCAATACCCAGTCGCCGCAAGCTTTCCTCCACTTCGGTACGGATTCGCTCAGGCCTTCCGTCCACCTGCTGATGTCGGCCCGGCTTCCAGTGGATGCCACACTTGCCGGCGATCACCACATCGCTGCGACGCCCTTGGATCGCGGCGGCGATCGCCAGTTCGCTCTCCCCGGTTTCACCGTAGCAGTAGGCTGTGTCAAGGTGCGTGATGCCAGCATCGATCGCCGCAGCCACGGTATCCACCGCCACTGCATGTGTGATGCCGGTGCGAGTCATGCCTGCCAGTGGCCAGCAGCCCAAGCCAAGCGGGCTAACCCTGACAGAAGTGGTGCCAATCGGACGAGGCGTACGGTTCATTGTGGATGTGCTTAGAGTTCGTGCCAGCGGAAAAGGTCTGTGACGGGATAGCCGGATTTATTTCCGAACTACGTCAGTCCGTTGTGAGCCGTTGTTTTTTGGCGATGGGGAAATTCGCCGTGCGTCAAAAACGCTGCCACGAGTTCTGCGGCATCGCGGCGAAAGAGCAGGCTGGAATGCCTGCAGGGGAGTGTGACATGCGAGTGAGGTGCGCGAGGCCGCGTGCTCTCCAGCGACACAATATTGTCTTTACCGGCTGCCAGAATACCGATTTCAACATCCAGCGGCATGGGCAAAGAGTTGACGAGGCTGTTCGGTGCAGTGGAAAGTTCGGCCACTGGCTTGACGATACCCCCAATGAGGCCAGCCACTGCGGCAGCCAGAAAAGAGCCTCGATTGGGCGGGGCAAGCATGACGAATCGCCCGAGTTTCCTAGGGCGAAACTGAGTGATTGCCGCCCGCGCTATGATGCTCCCCATGCTGTGCGTAACGAAGTGGATCGTGTCGATTTCAGGATCGGTATCCATCGCCACGAGGGTCTTTGAAAGCCGCTGTGCGTGCACGAGGATCGAGCATTGCATATTCCAATAGCCCCACCTATTGGTGCGAAAGCCATGCCTGCGAAGGCGGATCCCCAAGGGCACAAGCAGGATCGTGTGGGCCAGAAAGCCATGCACGAGGCACACACATTGCCGATTGGCACGGGTTGCAGCAGTCGATTCGCTCATGGCCGTCGCATGGCGGGGGCGGGGCAACAGTCGAGCGGACAGATGTCGTGGCAGGCAGGCAGAACGCCAATGGCCTCGCGTTGCGGGAGATTGAAATGTCGCTCGGCAATGAGATCTCGCACCATCCCAACGAAGGCTGGATCTGTCCCAACCGTTGCGGCTCGATGCATCTTGATGCCGAGGCTGCGGCAGAGGTCTGCGGCCTCTGTGTCGAGATCGTAGAGCACTTCCATGTGATCAGAAATAAAACCAATCGGCGCCAACACCATTTGTGTCATCCCCTGCTTGTGCAGCGAGCGGATGGCATCGCAGACGTCAGGTTCAAGCCAGGGTTGCGTGGGGGGCCCGCTGCGACTTTGGAAGACGAGTTGCCAGGTGGTTAATCCTGCCTTTGCGGCGACCAGTCGTGCCGTTTCGGCTAGTTGCGAGGCATAGCAAGACGAGTCGGCCATCGATGTGGGAATGCTGTGGGCCGTAAAGAGTACCGGTACGTCGAGGCGGTCGGCGGTTAGGAAGTGGTCAAGTGCCCGCACAACGTTGGCGGCCATTGGCTCGACAAACCCAGGATGGTTAAAAAAAGCGCGGATTTTGTCGATCTGCGGTGCGCGTTCGCCGAGGGCTGCGCAGGCAGCGGCAATATTTTCGCGATACTGCCGGCAGCCGGAATAGCTGCTGTACGCACTCGTCACAAATGCAATGCCCCGCTTCACTCCATTGTCGGCCATTTCTCGAAGCGTATCGGTGAGCAACGGATGCCAGTTGCGATTGCCCCAGTAGATCGGGAGGTGCGGGCCGCGGCGGAGGCACTCGGCACGAAGCGCGGCGAGCAGGGCAATGTTCTGCTCGTTGATCGGGCTTTTTCCTCCAAAATGCTGGTAGTGCTCTGCAACTTCCAGCATGCGCTCCCGAGGCACGTTGCGACCACGCAGCACGTTTTCTAGAAACGGCATGACATCGTCTGGACCGTTTGGGCCACCGAACGAGACCAACAGCACCGCATCGTAGGCACCAACGTTTTCTGTTGAATCGCCCATTGGTAAACGAAGGCTCTGTGTGTGCGACGAGGCACTCGCAACGATCCCGTTCCCTCTTCACCAGTCCCAGCCCTCCGCCGGTTCGCAACAAATGACCCCGCGGAGAATCGAACTCCGGTCCCGGCCTTGAAAGGGCCGTGTCCTAACCGCTAGACGACGGGGCCAGAGCAACGGTTCGGCGGAAGGCTCATGATGGGATGGTGTGATGGAGTAGGAGGAGAATACTCTGGATTGCAAAAGTTTGAAAAGTGAAAAGCGTAGATTGAAAAAAATCTGTCCTAGAAAAGAGCAATCGTGTACGGGGCACTGAAATGGCCCACCCTACACAATACAGGATCCTTTTCAGGATACAGCATCCGCTGCCGGCGGAAGAAGTTCAACAGGCACTGCTGAACTAGCCTCTGAAACGATTGAATTCAGCGAAATGGATTCGCCCACAACCCGCTCGACCGCCGTGTGTTCTGTTCCTGTCCGCATCTCGGGCAGTGGGTTGTCGATCGACTGGCCTCGCGCAATCGCGTCAAATACCTCCCGCCGGTGCACGGGCACCTCTTTCGGTGCCTCGACTCCCAGACGCACCTTATCTCCACGAATCTCCACTACAACGATCGTGATGTCGTTGTTGATCACGATACTTTCGTCTTTTTTTCGGGAGAGAACCAGCATCTTCTGTTCCTTAGCCGAAACAAGTGCTTTGCAAGTGTTCCGAGATCGCAACCGCAGATTTTTTAGTTTCTGAAGAACAATCAACTTTAGAGCTTTTTGCCGTCTCGTCAAGTTAAAAGAGGCCCAACGAGGCTGAAAAACAGGCCCGTACGAAGCCACGGCAGCTGTTTTTGGCTCAAAAACAACTGAAAATGCCTTTTCAATGGTGGCGCTCTTGTCGGCACATCGTCGGGATCAAACAGGCTGCCGAGCTGCCCAGTCAATAGGAGTGCGAGTCGGACATTTTGGAGGAGTGCTTGTTGGTGGCCCAGCGGTTTCTATACTCTCGTCGTTGATCGAGCGATCGTCGGTCACCCCATCAGCCCCCCTTTGGACATTTCATGAGAGAGTGGTTTCGCAACCTGTTTGCAGCGGTCAGCACGGTGCTCTCAGGCATGCTCGTGACGCTGCGGGTTTTTAGGAGCACGTACGATCAAACTCGCCGGACGTTCACCGAGCACTTTGAGTATCCGGAACTGCCGGTGCCCGTGGCCGCACGGTATCGGGGTTTTCACCGCTTTGATCTGACGACGTGCATCGCCTGCGACCAATGCGCCAAAGCCTGTCCAGTAGATTGTATTTACATCGGTAAGGAACGCGTCACAGACGGCAAGGGATTTCGTGTCAGTGGCTTTACGATCGACTACTCAAAGTGCATGTTTTGTGCGCTCTGTGTGGAACCGTGTCCCGTTGATTGCATCTTCATGGGAGCCTCACACGACCTGAGTTGCTATAGTCGCGACGGCACGATCGTGGACTTCGCCCGCCTGCCAGTGGAAGTTGCCTGGGGCCGCTCCACAATCAATCCAACCGCCGTGGCTGCCGCGAAAGTAATCGTGGATCCGGTTCACAGCGGTCCAAATCAGTAGCGGCGCCTCGCGCAATCCGTCTCCCAGTTCGCCATTGCCAGTTCCCTTTCCAGTCACCCGAGCAGACCCTGCTATGCACCCAGTTTTAATCGCCGGTTACGTGGCCCTTTTTGTGGCCGTGGGCGGTGCCTTTCTCTGCGTGAGCATGCTGGTCGGATGGCTCGTGCGACCCCGGATGCCCAATGCAGAAAAGCTGGAAGTGTACGAGTGCGGGGAACCGGCGATTGGGTCCAGTTTCGTGCAGTTCGACCTGCGGTTTTACGTCGTTGCGCTGCTTTTTATTATTTTTGATGTCGAGGTTGCCCTCTTCTTTCCGTGGGCAACCGTTTTTGGAAAGGCCGTGCAACTGTCCGACCCTAGTTTCGTGACGGTGCAGGCTGACGGTGTGTTGCTCGCTCCTGCGGCCAACGGTTTGCTGCGAGAGATGGGGCTGAATCAGCCTGAAGTGCCCTTCTTTACACCGACGCTTGCCGAATCGCGATCGTTCGAAGCCACTCGCGGGGATCGGTCGCTGAAGCAAGTCGAAGGGGAGTGGGCTGTTTCTCGCGCTGGCGTGTTGGTGGCTCGGACGGCAGTCTGCGACATGCTGGCATTCTTTGCGGTGCTGCTCGTGGGTTTTGCCTATGTATGGAATCGCGGCGACCTCGATTGGGTGCGGGCAGTGTCGGCGGAGCGGTCAAATTCGTCGTAGTTCGCTCGTCGCATGCCGGGGACTGCTACCGTTTTTTTCTGTTCATTGTGTTTCAAAGTTCCAGAGCCAATTTTTTTACGGTAGGTGATCGCATGCGAGGACCAGCGTTTCTAGAGAAGCTCGAAGCGGCATTTCCTGGCGCGATCGTAGCCACGCATCTAGAGGCCATCGATCCTTCCGTCGAGGTCGCGCCAGAGCGATTAATCGACGTGTGCCGCTGGCTGAAGGAGTCGAGCGACTCCCGGTTTGACTCACTTGAAAGCGTGACGGCTGTCGACTGGTTTGAGCCCGATGCCAAGAAGGCCGCGAAGGTGACGTGGTCACCGCACACTGAATTGATCTATCACCTCTGGAGCACGGTGTCGCGAGTGAGCCTCGTGCTGAAGGTAAAGTTGCCTAGGTGGAAGGCCGATGTAGCAGGCCAATTGCCCGAGGTGGCAAGCGTGGCTGGCGTCTGGCGCACAGCCGATTGGCACGAACGGGAGGCCTACGATCTCTCAGGTGTCCACTTCACCGGCCACCCGGATCTGCGTCGGATTCTCTGTCCGGAAGACTGGGAAGGGCATCCGCTCCGTAAGGATTATGAGATGCCGTTGGAATACCATGGGATCCGCGCGAAATAACGGCGATCAACACAAAAAGAATTCAAAAGTAGAAGACCCGCTTTGAACAGTTCACGTTTGCATGTGAAGGAAATGCTCTGATGGCACAACTGGTTGATGACGATCCGCGGATCATCGAGTTTGACGTTCGCACCGATGAGATGCTCATCAACATGGGGCCCCAGCACCCCAGCACCCACGGCGTGCTGCGGCTTGTGCTTCGCACCGACGGCGAAATTGTCTCGCAGGTGGAGCCCCATATCGGCTACCTACATCGTTGCGCCGAGAAGATCGGCGAAAATCTCTCGGCTCGGCAGTGGATTCCCTACACCGACCGCATGGATTATCTGGCTGCGATGAACATGAACTTGGGCTGGTCCTTGGCCGTCGAGAAGCTCATGCGTCACGAGGTCAGCGAACGGGCACGCCACCTAAGGGTGCTGATTGTGGAGTTGGGTCGGATTTCTAGCCACCTGGTGGGTATGGGGGCCTATGGCCTCGACCTAGGCACATTCAGCCCTTTTCTTTACGCCTTTCGCGAGCGGGAAAAGATCCTCGATCTCTTTGAAGAGGCGTGTGGGGCTCGTCTCACCTACAGCTACATCACCGTCGGTGGTGCCACGGCTGATCTTCCGCCAGGTTGGTTGGCCAAGTGCGAAGCGTTTTTGGATCAGTTTGAGCCAGTCATTCAGGAATACCACGCCCTGCTGACAACCAATGCAATCTTTATCAAGCGGACAGCCGGTGTCGGCGTGCTCTCGCGGGAAATGGCGATCGACTACGGTTGCTCGGGTCCAGTGCTGCGAGGTAGCGGGGTCGATCAAGACTTGCGTCGCGACGGCGAGAGTATTTACACAGCCATGTACGACGGCTATGCGTTTGAGGTGGCCGTGCAGAAGAACGGACACTACCCTCGCGATCACAGCTACCCGGCCGTGCCGCCGGATGCCGTTCTTGGCGACTGCTGGCATCGGTTTTTCGTCCGCATGGTTGAAGTCGTTCAGTCGATGGATCTTGTGCGTCAGGCGATCGACCGCTACTCGGCCTGCAAGGAACCGCTGGGCGAACCGCTTAAGCTGATGGAAAAGCTGCCCGTCGGCGACGTCTATCTGGAGACCGAGTGTCCGAAAGGTCAGATGGGCTTTTATCTCGTAGGCGACGGCTCGCCAATTCCATGGCGTGTGCGGGCCCGCTCCAGTTCGTTCTCCAACTTATCGGTGCTCCACGAACTCTGCCGCGGTTGTCTGATTGCCGATGTGCCGGCAATCGTAGGCAGCCTCGACGTTGTGATGGGCGAGATCGATCGTTAGATGGCGCTCTCTTGCCGCAGAGGATTCAAAGGCATTCAAAGGCTAAGAATGCAGAGCGACCGAACGGGCGGAAGCTCGACGAGTATTTGAATTTGTCGATTGTTCCTCGTCATATCTCGCCACAGAAGGACTGCAGAGAAAAAGTCGCCGCAAGGAGACTTCTGCCATTCCGGAGCCAATGACGGTATAGCCACATGTGCAGCAACCCGGATTCCACTTCGTTTTACGCCTCGGGCTTCTATGGACAGGTGGGGCAGGAGTTGGGGCGGCGGGAACCTAAGGGGACGGGGTCGACAAGCGTGGGACGGCTGGGCGGGAGGCCATGCCCGACGCCGAACTGAAACCGCACGGCAATGCAAACTGGTCGAGCCGCACCTTTTTGCGTTTTTTCACTCCGCCACTTGTGATTGTGGTCGGGTTAGCGCACACTTCGTGCGAAATTTCACGATGTGGGTTTCCGGCCGAGAAATCTGCATTTGAGCCTCTTTTTGTCGGCGTGCGACCCCCTCACGGATGGCTGATTTCCTCATCAATACTGTTGGGCTGCCCGAGTGGCTGGCGTGGGTAATCACGGCGGGCGTGGCAGCTGCGTTGATCCTTAACGTGATCGCTGGCGGAGCCCTTGTGTTTATCTGGGCCGAGCGAAAGATTGCCGCCCGCATCCAAGACCGCCTCGGCCCCACTCGCACCGGCGGTCGGTTTGGCTGGCTGCAGTCGCTGGCCGACGGCATCAAACTGTTGGGCAAAGAGGATCTCATGCCCGAGGGGGCCGATGGCATGCTCTTCCAGTTGGCCCCCTATGTGAGTTTTTGCGCATCGTTCTGCGCCTTTATTGCGTTGCCATTTGCATTTGACTTCGTTGGACAGCGTCTTAACGTGGGCGTGTTTTTCGTCGTGGCCGTGCTGGGATTAGAGGTATTTGGTGTGATCTTAGCAGGGTATGCATCGGCCTCGAAGTGGTCGCTCTTTGGCGCCATGCGAGAAGCGGCACAGGTGGTGAGCTATGAGGTGCCGCTAGGGATGTGCGTGGTGGTGCCCGTGATGTTGGCTGGCAGCATGGACCTGGTCACAATCGCGGAGAAGCAAGCAGGCTGGGTCACCAATTGGTATCTGTTTCACGACCCCTTCACGTTTGTCATTTTCTGGGTCTACGTGACGTGTGCTGTGGCGAGCGTCAATCGTGCACCGTTTGATTTGGCTGAGGCCGAAAGCGAACTGGTGGCCGGCTTTCACACCGAATACTCGGGAATGCGATGGAGCTTTTTCTTCATGGCCGAATACGGCTCGATGTTTCTTGTTAGCGCGTTGGCTGCACTGTTGTTTATGGGGGGCTGGAATGGCCCGATCCCAGTGGCAGAACTGCTTGGCCTCAGTGCGGGCACCGGCGACACGGCCAACTATTTTGTGCGGTTGATCGGCTGCTTTAATCTGATGGGGAAGGCCACGCTCGGCGTGCTGGTGATGATGTGGGTGCGGTGGACATTGCCGCGACTCCGAATCGATCAAGTGATGACAACCTGCCTGAAATACTGCACGCCGATCGCGGCAGCAATGTTTGCAGGCGCGATGTTTTGGCAGTTGGCTTTGCCAGGAGGTGTCATGCGAGGGATGTCGCGGCCGGCCGGAGAGATTCGGGAAGGCTGGCTGGAAGGCCCCGGCGGGCGGGCGGCGGCACGCGGCACAGCCGTTCCAGCAGCAGCGGTCCCGCCGAAGAAGCTCATGCAGGTGCAGCCATGATTGCATCCATGATGCTTGCGGCGATCAACTGGCATTCGGTCTTGTTTCTGGTGTTTGCAGGGTTGGCATGCGCGTTTGCTGTGGCTGTTGTCGTGGCTGACAACATCGTGCGGATGGCGTTCTATCTTGTGCTATCGCTGGGGTCCACTGCCGGACTGTTTTTTCTGGCTGGTGCTGAGTTCATCGGATCTATGCAGCTCATGATTTATGTTGGTGGCACTCTTGTGTTGCTGGTCTTCGGCGTGATGCTCACGGCGCAGGCTCCTTTCATTTCGATAAAGACATCCACGAACGATCGAGTGTTGGCTGGCGTCGTGGGGGCTGCGCTCTTGGTCGTGCTCCTCCAAGCGGCCTTCTCGGTTGAAGCTTGGCGTCGGCCGGGAGTGGGTGAGGTGGCCAATCCATCGGCAACACCGTTGGGCATGGCCCTGCTGGGCGTGCGAGTCGATGATCCCCCGGCTGGCACATCGCCATCGCTTGTGCGGAGTGGGTATCTGCTGCCGTTTGAGATCGTGTCGGTTCATTTGCTCGTTGTGCTCGTTGGGGCTGCCTATCTGGCGAGAGCCAAGCGACGGCGAATTCCACGAGGGATCGAAACAGCTGATGTGGCTGCATCCGGAGGCCCCCGATGAACCCCCTGAATCCGATGCATGCACCCACGGTTCTCGCCAGTCTGTTTGCCGTCAATCTCTTGAGCGATCCCGTCAGCGTCACTCATTATCTCGTAGTGGGGGCAATCCTGTTTACTGCGGGGATTGTCTGCATGACTGTGAAGCGCAATGCCCTAGGGGTGTTAATGGGGATCGAACTGGTACTCAACGGCGCGAATGTCAACTTCGTCGCGTTTTCTTCTCAGTATTTGCAGGGCGAGCAAACCGCCTCAATCGGCCTAGACGGCCAGGCCATCGCCCTGTTTGTGATCCTGCTGGCGGCCGCCGAGGCCGCAGTGGCGCTGGCGATCACTCTCAATTTTTATAACAACCATTCCACCGTTGATATCGACCAAGCCGACGACCTAAAGGGCTGACGCGATAACCCCCTATCGGATCACTCTGGCCAATTGATGCCTTCAGTCTGACCCGCTTCCCGTATGACTAGCATGGAAACCGCCTCTCAACTCTCGATGCTGCTTGGCTTGGCCTGGCTGACGCCCCTCGTGGCGTTTGTCGCGATCCTTTTTTTCGGACCGCGAATGGGGCACCACGGAAAAAATGCCGCGTGGGTATCGACCGCGGCCATCGTCGCGTCGCTTATGCTTTCGCTCGCGGCGATGGGTACGTGGCTGGCCGCTCACCCAGTGCAGGGCGTTGTGCATGCCGGGCATGTTGGGCATGCCGAAGACTCGCATGCCGAGTCGCACGAGGCCCAGAGACCTGCTGCGGTTCACGCGCCGGTGGCCTACTCGGGCGATTGGTACACGCTCTACCAAGGTGGGAATCTCAAGCTCACTATCGGTTGGTATATCGATGCCCTGACGGTGCTGATGTTTGTGGTGGTGACGTGTATCGCCACATGCATCCACATCTATGCGGCAGGCTACATGCACGACGAATTACACGATGTCACCGACCATGAAGTCCATCTTGCCAGCGGCACGGACCTGCACCGCCCAGGCCGGTTTTCTAGGTTCTTTCAGGCCCTCTCCCTCTTTTGTTTTTCGATGCTGGGGATATTGATTGCCGGCAATCTGGCAATGGTCTTTATTTTCTGGGAGTTAGTAGGCATTTGCTCGTGGTTTTTGATCGGCTTCTACTACGAACGCACCAGCGCTTCCAACGCCGCCAATAAAGCCTTCATCGTCAATCGCATCGGCGACTTCGGCATGCTCATTGGCCTGATGGCCCTGTGGGGGGCGCTTGGCACACTCCATTTTGCCGACTCAGTCGAACGGGCCCCAGATGGTTCAATGAACGTACGGCAGGGACTCCTGAGCCTCGTGCGGCCCGCCGAGGGCGGCCATGCGTTGCGGGTGCCAGACGGTATGGTGAAGTTTGCCGCCGCCGCCGAAGTCGCGCAGATAAGCATCGACCACGCTGATCGCCCGCGGGATGCCGCCAGCGAATTGGCCAGCCGGCTCGACGATTGGCGGAGCATGGGTATGGGTCGCTGGCTTTTGTTTATTGCGGGCATTGGAATATTCTGCGGATGCATTGGGAAAAGCGCGCAGTTCCCGCTTTTTGTCTGGCTGCCTGATGCGATGGAGGGCCCGACGCCCGTCTCGGCTCTGGTGCACTCGGCCACCATGGTGGCCGCGGGTGTGTATCTCGTGGGCCGTTTCTTTCCTGTGCTCACTCCCGATGTGCTGTTGGTGATTGCTTACGTCGGTGCGATCACGCTCTTCATCGCTGCCACCATCGCGCTGGTGGCCACCGATATCAAACGGGTGCTGGCCTATTCGACGGTCAGTCAACTGGGTTACATGATGCTGGCGTTGGGCGTTGGGGGATGGGTGGCCGGGCTATTTCATCTCGTCACTCATGCCTTTTTCAAAAGCCTCCTCTTCCTCTGCTCTGGATCGGTAATTCACGCCTGCCACACCAACGACATGCGCAAGATGGGTGGGCTGGCCAAGAAGATGCCATGGACAGCCGGCACCATGCTCGTGGGATGCCTAGCGATTATCGGCGCTGGCGTGCCATTTGTGATCGGCCTGAGCGGCTACTATTCCAAAGACGCGATTCTCGCGCAGGCGCTTGCGTTTTCGCAGGCCAACCCAACGCACTGGATTCTCTATGCCGCAGTGGCCGGCGGTGCCCTGCTGACGGCCTTCTACATGTTTCGGCTCTGGTTTCTGACATTTGCCGGTGTTCCTCGGGACCATCACATCGCCGAACACGCTCACGAATCACCCACCGTGATGGTGGCTCCGCTGGTGGTGTTGGCCGTGCTGGCAGTCGTTGCTGGCTGGACGTTCCCAGGCGGTTTTGGTGTCGCCAATCTGCTGGAGCAAGCTCGGCCTGCGGGCACGGCGGAGGCAACCACGGGCGGCTTTGTGTTTGGAGGTATCACGATTCCGGCTGAACACGAGAGTCACGTTGGGCCCATCCATGTGACGGCCACGCTCACTGCATTTGCCACGGCTGCGGTTGGCGTGCTGCTGGCCGCGGTGATGTATCTGTGGCGATTTGTCTCGCCCGTGGTGGTGGCGTATCTGTTTCGCCCTGTGTATCGGTTCTTAGCTGGCCGTTGGTATTTTGACGAACTCTACCATGCAGTTTTTGTGGTGCCTGTGCTGGGCATCGCTAGCCTCGCCAGCGGCACCGATCGCGGTGTAATCGATCGCATTATCGACGGCATCGCGTGGACCGCAAGGCAGTTGGCCGGCTTTGATGCATGGATCGATCGCACGCTGGTGGATGGCCTCGTAAACGCAACGGCCCATGCGACGTGGAATGCTGGCCTCACGCTCAAGCAACTCCAGACAGGCCACCTCCGGCAATACGTGATGTTTATCGTCATCGGCACGGTGGCTCTGTTTGTGCTGGCCAGTCTTTTGTTTCGCTGCTCGCTGGCCGGCTGATTCCTTTTCATTCCTCACTGCACTCGACACAACGCAACTCGGACAGACCTCACACTCAAAACTTCCCGGCCGCAGAAACCCCGACGGATGCTCCCATGCCCCCGACCTTCTCACTGAATCAACCCGCTCTCTGGCCCCTGTCGGCAATTGTGTTTTTGCCAGCGATCATGGCGGCTGTCCTCTCGCTGCCGATCATTCCCAAGGCACGAGAAGAGTTTGTGCGATGGGTGGCTCTGCTCACCACGGCAGTTGTGTTTGGGCTGTCGCTGTGGATGGCTGTGCCTGGGCTCTTTGGAGCCATCGGCCCGGCCCAATTTACGCTTGGCGAACCGGGAATGCAGGCCATGGTGAAACTGCCTTGGATTCAAGCCTTTGGCATCGAATACCTGCTGGGCGTGGATGGCATCAGCATGCCGTTGATTGTGCTGACAACATTTCTGTCGATGCTGGCCGCTGCGGCAAGTTGGCCGATCACGAAGCATGTGAAGGCTTATTTTGTGCTGTTTTTGCTTTTAGAAACAGGCATGCTGGGCGTATTTGTGTCGCTCGACTTCTTTCTCTTCTATGTGTTCTGGGAAGTGATGCTGCTGCCGATGTACTTCCTGATCGGCATTTGGGGTGGGCCTCGCCGCGAATATGCCGCCATTAAGTTTTTTCTCTATACGCTGCTGGGCAGTGTGCTGATGCTGTTGGCGATTTTGATGCTCTACTTCGCCAGCGATCTTCGGTCGCTCTCCGATAAGCAGCTGCTTGCTGCACATGTCGTAAGCCCTGTCCTCGAAGGGGCAGCTCGCACAGGCCCTCTGGCGGCAATTCATGCAGCAGAGTCGCCATTACATACATTCAATCTATTGGCCTTGGCTCAGATCGGCCAGATGCCGAATTCACCATTTGCCGCTGCGCAGGTGTGGGGTATGAGCCTAGAGATGTGGGCATTCTTGTTGCTGCTGATTGGCTTTGTCATCAAGGTGCCTGTG
>CAIRDU010000227.1 GCA_903877395.1 uncultured Planctomycetaceae bacterium | reverse complement strand
CGTTGGTCAGCATGCTGGCCAGATAGTAGATCTCGCCTGCTGCCACCAGCGGCAGGATCACTCCCGGAAATCCGCTGACGAATGCCGTGGCCACGCCACCGACAAAGAAGAGCAGGTTCCATCGCGCTGTAAACGCAGTGCGGAGATAGTCGCTCAATCGATTCCACACGGCACAAGGCTCCAGAAAAAATGAAGGCCTCTCACGGCCGCTTTGCATCTGCCTCGACCTGCTCGATCCGCTCGTGGAGTGCCTGCACCTTCTCGTGAAACCAAGGCTCCGACTGCGTCTCGCGGGCCGATGCCGTCGCCGACGGCATCCGAATCTCTTGAATGATCCTACCTGGTGTGGTGGCCATGACGAAGACCCTGTCGCCCAAGTAGACGGCCTCCTCCACCGAATGCGTGACGAAAAGCACCGTGGCCTGCACTTCCCGCCAGAGTCGTACGAGCAGGTCTTGCATGTCCAGTCGGGTGGCGGGATCCAAGGCGCCAAACGGCTCGTCCATGAGAATGATCCGCGGTCGTAGAATAAGCGTGCGCGCGATGGCAACCCGCTGGCGCATGCCGCCAGAAAGCTCGTGTGGATACTTCGCCCTGTCCCGCTTTGGATCGAGGCCCACCCTCGCGATCCATTCGAGTCCCTCAGTCTCGCGACGGTGGCGTGGCACGCCCCTACATTCCAAACCGAATACCACGTTATCGAGCACCGTGCGGTTGTCAAAGCTCGAGTAATCTTGAAACACCATGCCGCGGTCGGCCCCAGGCCCAGTCACTTCCATGCCAAGTGCCCTGACGGTGCCGCTGGTCGGAGGATGCTGTGGTTCGAGGCCCGCTATGAGCCTCAGTACCGTGCTTTTTCCACAGCCGCTGGGGCCCAGAAACGAAGAAAATTCACCATGTTCCGGCAGGTCGGGAATCGAGAAACTGACGTCGGAGATCGCGGTGTACTGCCTGGCCGTCCCCGCCCCGTAGATCTTCGTAACCGCACGAAACTCCACCGCCGGTGGAACATCGCCTGTGGCTGCATCTGTTGCCGCGTTCATGCCGTTCATGCCGTTCATGCCGCTGCCTCGGGCGGTGCTGTGAACCCGTGCCGCAGGCCACCCAGCAACCGGCGCACGAGGCCGCGGCCGCCGTAGCGATGGGGGAAAAGATCACATTGCAGCCACCAGAGAGCCCGGTCGATTGAATAGGCAACCAGTGGAATGATCACCAGCACGATCAGGATCGGCTCCCGCTCGCCTCGTCGCTGCGACATGTTGATGAGGTCGCCAAGGCCCCCGGAGTCGGTGCCAAATTTGACGAGTTCGGCCAGCATCACATAGCCAAAAGCAAGGCCGAAGAGCAGTCGCAGCGAATTGAAGATCGATGGAGCAGCCAGCGGCACGAGCACTTTCAAAATAATCTGCAGTCGAGAGGCGCCCAGTGTGAGGGCTGTGTCAACGTAGCGTTCCGGCACCTCCAGCACGGCGGCCGTGGTGTCGCTGACCACAAATGCCACGCTGGCAATGAACAAAAACATGACCTTCTGAAATTCGCCGATTCCAAAAAGAAAAAACGTGAGTGGGATGAGTGCCGCACCCGGAATGTTGCGGCCGAAAATGGCCATCGGTGCTACGAATGCTCGTGTTGCTGGAAAACAAGCGGCCAGCACCCCCAGCGGCACTCCGATCAATGCGCTGAGACCAAATCCGAGGCCCACTCTCGACAGTGTTACCAGCGTGTTGGTGAAGAGCTTGCGTTCTCCAAGCACTTTGGGCACAGCCTGCAGGGTTTCGCTTGGGCTCGGCAGCGTAGCCGGACTCACGAAGCGATCTTCCCCAGCACCGGCCGTGGCGATCCACCACGCTGCCACCACGCAGAGAATGCATATGGAGCCCCAGAGAATCGCCTGAGCGATCGGAATCTCTCCTCGCAGTCTCGGCTGTGGATGGGGTTGTGACGGAGGAATGGCGAGGTCACTCCTTCTCGGCCGAATAGACCTTGATTTCCACGCGGCGGTTGAGGCTCTGATTGTCGGGATGGTCGGGGTCGGCTGGCCGCTCCCAGCCAACGCCATCGACGGCAAATCGACCCTTGTCCAACTCAAACTTTCCAACGATTGCGTCTTTCACAGACCGTGCCCGTTCGAGCGAGAGTTCCTTTACCATGGCCGCTGGCACCGTCCCTTTCATGGAACTATCGGTGTGCCCTTCGATGACGATTCGGGCGGCTCCAAACTGTTTTGCAAGCGTCGCTACTTCGTCCAGAACCAGATCCACGCCCGGGTCGTAGGGTTGCTCTACGTCCTTGCCATCAATGTGACGGACGATTGTTTTCCGGAGGTTCCAGCTGTTGGGAAAGAAATGGATCACGACGGTATTGGTGAGAATCTCTTCATTTTCCGCACGGATTTCAGAAAGCGTTTTGGCGGCCAGCGGTTTGGTGTACTCGTCGCGGGTGTCTGCGTATTTGGGCTCGCTGCCAAGTTTTTGAATCACAGAGAAGTCCATCACCTGATCGAACGAGACCGGCGGGCTGGAGATAGCGCCAATTCGGCGATAGAGATAGTACGCCTGTTTCCAGATGTGTTCGAAATTGGCAGGGTTATTCCGGTTGATGAAGAACTGGTAGTTCTCCGCCCAGTTGGTGCTGTGGGCATCGCCAAGCATCGCGAGCGTATCGGAAGCCGGGATGTTGTAGCCTGCCGCCATCCACTCGGCGACCTTCGTGCGAGCAGAATCGCTCTTGAGTGACTCCATGGAGTCGAAGATTCCTCGCACGATGGCCTCAATCTTGTCGGGATGGTCTTTGGCGAAGTCGGCTCGTGCAAACCAGACGTCAGCAATGAGACGGTTGGCCGTCTGTGTGGTGACGAGCATCCGATTCCCCTTTGCCTTTTCCAGATTGTAGATGTCCGGAGCCCACGAAACGCATCCGGCCAGATTCTTCTGCGCATTGAAAGCGGCTGCGGCCTGGAAGGCGTCGTCTGTGTAGACCATTTCGACATCGCCCGGCTGCAGGCCGCCGGCGACAAGCATGTTAAGAGCAAAGAACTGACTCGGCGAATTCTGGGCCAGTGCCAGCTTTTTACCAGCGAGGTCGCGAACAGTTTTAATAGTGTCGCGAACCACAATACCGTCGCCGCCGTTGGAAAAATCGACCTGCTGAAACACGCGTGGCATGACGCGGGAATCCTTTGGAGCGCCTGTGCGATCGACGAGCCCCTCCAAAAACAGCGGGATCATGTCGAGCGTGGCCCAGCCGATGTGCACTTCGCCTGCAGCGTAAGCGTCTCGCATCGTGACGGGGTTGTCGATGAGTACAAGCTCCAGCTTGAAGGGCTTGCCGCCCGGCGATTGCCACAGCTTGCCTGCTTTGAATCCAGCGTTGGCGTGGATAATTGGGCTCCAGCCAGCCCAGACGTTGAGTGCAAACCGCACAGTTGGGATGCCGAGCGGATCATTTGTGAGTGGCTTATAGCCGCTGATGCCTTTGACTGGCGGCAGCTTCTCCGCAGGCTTAAAACTATATTCTTTGACGGTGGTTGGGGCAGCGCTATCAGCCGCTTCAAAAAGCACCCCATCGCCCCCCGTGCCTTCGGCCGGGGTAGCTGCGCTTTTGGGAGTGGCATCTGCCACTCCGGCGGGCGGCCGCGGAATGCCAAACTGTTCGAGCATGCCGGCACGCCACGCCGCGATCCCCACGAGACCCAGAATAACGGCCCAGACCGCCAGCCAGAAAGGAGCCCTCGGTTGACTTGCCATAAGCAGTTTCACGTTTCCTTTCCTGCGAGAACTATTCACACTTTGACGTAGAGAACAGAATAGGGAATGGAAACCCACTCGTCCACTCAATAGGGGGAGCGTACACCACACAATGGCTGGAATCCTCGCCTGCCGCGACTTGAAACCGTGCAGAAAATGGCCCTGAAAGCCCAGCCGGATTCCGGCACCAGCAGCGTCAGACTATTGTAGAGAATCCCAGCAGGCCTCGAGCCAATGACGGTAAAGAGCATTCCCCGCGAGCTTTCTTGTGCGCACGATCGAGATCTACGACACCACGCTTCGCGATGGTTCCCAAGGCGAGGGAATCAATTTTTCGCTTGAAGACAAGCTCTCCATTACCAAGCGGCTCGATGCGGCCGGGATCGATTTCATTGAGGGGGGCTATCCGCTCTCCAATCCAAAGGACTCGCAGTATTTTTCTCGTGTGCGCGAACTCTCGTTGGTTCACTCGCGAGTCGTTGCCTTTGGCATGACTCGCCGTCGCGGGCTTGCCGCCGCCGATGATCCAGGCATGCAGGCTCTTCTCGATGCTGGCACCAGTGTGATCACAATCGTCGGTAAGACTTCGGCATTCCACGTCGCCGAAGTGCTCGGCGTTTCGCGCGATGAAAATGTTGCCATGATCACAGACACGGTCGCTTATCTTTCAGCCAGCGGTCGCGAAGTTTTTTACGACGCGGAACACTTCTTCGATGGCTGGAAGCTGGATGCCGAGTACTCGCGGGAAACGATTCTCGCTGCGGCGAAGGCAGGGGCCACGCGCATCGTGCTGTGCGACACCAATGGCGGTACGCTGCCCGCCGAGATCGCTCGCATCGTCAAGGAAACGATCGCTGTTCTGCGGGAGGCAGCCGTGGATGTGCCTGTGGGCATTCACTGCCACAACGACTGCGATGTGGCAGTTGCCAATTCACTCGCAGCGGTGGCCGCAGGTGCGTCGCAGGTGCAAGGTACGATCAACGGCATTGGCGAGCGCTGCGGTAATGCAGACCTTATTTCAGTGATCGCGAATCTTGCCCTCAAGCTATCGGATTTCAGCGTGCTGGGGGGCGCGGAGTGTGTTGCTGCGGGGCAGATTTCTGGTGGACGGGGCACGCAGCATCTCACAGAGTTGTCGCGCTTTGTCTATGAAACGGCGAATATGTCGTACCGCTCGAGCCAGCCGTTCGTGGGAGCCAGCGCATTTGCGCATAAGGGTGGTATGCACGTTCACGCCGTGGCGAAGGCAACAGAATCGTACGAACATATCCCGCCCGAGGCCGTGGGCAATTCCCGGCGGATTCTCGTGAGTGAACTGTCGGGTCGGTCCAACATTGCTGCCCTCGTCACGCATTCGGATGTCAAGAACGATCGGGCACTGCTCGACAAAGTGTTGGCGGAGGTCTGCCGGCTTGAAAACGAGGGCTGGCAGTTTGAAGCGGCTGACGCCTCCTTCCATCTCTTGGTACAGCGGTGTGCCGGCACGTTTGTGCCTTGCTTTCAGAATCCCAGCTACAGCGTGGCCGTGGAGAGCCGCGTGCAGAGCGTCGTACGAACCGAGGCAATGGTGAAGCTGACTGTCGGCGGCACGCAGCGGCACGAGGTGGCCGAGGGCGACGGCCCCGTGAACGCGCTCGATGCCGCTTTGCGAAAGGCGCTCGAACCGCTTCACTCCACCCTCGAGCAGATGCATCTTGTCGACTACAAAGTGCGGGTGATCAACGCTCAGGAAGGCACCGCCGCCAAGGTGCGAGTGTCGATTGAAAGCACGGACGGCGATCGCGTGTGGGGCACGGTGGGCGTGAGCGAGAACGTCATTGAAGCCAGTTGGCTGGCACTGGCCGATTCATTCCACTATTTTCTTTCCGCCGGAGAAGGCCGAGGCCAAACGTAAGCCCTGTTGCCATTCGGAAAGCAGTCTGCATTCCAGCTCGTCTGCGCCTTGGATTTGTAGGACGGAGGCAGGTGGCGGTGCGATCCCGAAAACGGTTGGTCGCTAACACAATGATAACTCTGCCCCGAGTGGAGTGGATGGCACGTTACAAACATGCGGCACGTGCGAGGGACTGCGTGTCGTCGAATGACCTGAGCCCTGCGGTGGCACCGCGGCCGGTGACGCAGCAGGCCGCAGTCGCTGCGCCGAGAAGACCGGCTTCACGCAGTGGCATTGTTCGCAGGACACCCGCGATGAGCCCCGCCAGAAACGAGTCCCCTGCCCCAGTCGTATCAACGACCGGCCCTGGGGCTGAGAGACACGGAATTTCGACAAACACGTTGGCCTCTGGCGAGAGGATCGAGCCGCGAACGCCCATCTTCACTCCCACGATTCCTGCTGCGCCGTGTGATCGGTAGCAGGCGATCATATCGCGAGGATCACAGAGGCCCGTCTGATGCATGGCCTCGTCGATGCTCGGCACATAGATGTCGATGTGCTGCATCGCCGGCAGCAACGCCGCAAAACTGCCACCGGATCCACCGGTTTCAATGGCGACCTGACAGCCCGTTTGTTTGATCGCGGCAAGCGAATCAGCCAGCATCGGTTCTAGCCCAGGGAGCAGGCCAAAGTAGCCCACCAAAGCCATGCGACTGCTGGCAAAGTGCGAGGATTCTCGGCGGATGAACGCGAGATCAATCCCCTCTGGCGCGCCCACGTGGTGTGCAAAACTCCGCTCCCCTGTGGGGTCAATCAGCACGGCCGTTGTGCTCGTAGCAAGCGTGGGGTGCGTATGAATCGCTGTAGTATCGATCCCCTCGGCCTCAAGTCGTGATCGCACAACGCTGCTCCAAAGATCGTTTCCCACAAGGCTGGATGCCGCTACGCGCATCCCCAATCGCCGCAGTGCCGTGCCGGAATTACAAACGATACCACCCACCGCGACATCAATCGGCTCAACGTGAAATAGCCTGCCAGCACCGGGTGGCTCCGAAAGCTTCACCGGTCGCACGAGAATGTCGGCCACGCACGTGCCGCACACGATGCAATCAACTTTCAGCATGCGAGCAAATGCCTCATGGTTCTAAATGCCTGTGAGAAACTGTACGACGCCTGTCCGGAGAGGAATAAGTGAATGATTCCATTCCCCGAGAATCGATGCGGCGTGGCATCGCAGAATAAACGATCCAGCAGCACTTCGCAAAGCACTCTCCTGCGACGCTGGGACGATTGAATCCCCGGGCCAAAGGCCGTGCCAGGCATAAAGTGTCGATCGCCTGCACGACCGTACGGTCCGTGCAGGCGGCTGCAAAAAACCGACTGCACCGCCGTCATCGGCCGCGGTTGAGGAGGCTGCGTTGATTCAGGTAATCGACCAGTACTTCGGCCCGGTCGCGACTGGTGTCGACGAGCACTCGCTCGACGCGGTTGCGTTGGCATATTTCCTGGAACTGGGCGTTGAAGTGCGTGAGTATCTCGAGGTAGCGTCTCCTCAGTTCGCTCGGCTGGGTGAGTAGTTCTGCGGGCGTTTCCAGCCCACGAAACTTCACCATTCCATCAAAGCGAAAGTCGAGTTCGTCGTGGTGCATCACTTGAAAGAGCACCACTTCGTGCTTGTGGTATCGCAATCGCTGAAGCGATTCCTCCAAGGCCTTCAGGTCGGTAAAGAAATCGCTGAACACCATGATAATTTCCCGGCGACCCATCCGGCCTGCGACGTCTGTGAGGCACTCCGCTAAATGGGTTTTTCGCACGGGCTCAATAGCATCGAGCTGATCTGTCATGCGGGAGATCTGCGCCATCGAGTTTCCCGGCGGCACAAATGACAGCACCTGTTCGTCGAAGAGTGCGAGCGACACTTTGTCGCTCTGCTTAACAACGCTGTACCCCAGCGTTGTTGCCAACTGCGCGGCGCAGAGCATTTTCTGGAAGCGACCCTCCCCGTAGCGCATCGACGCACTCACGTCGAGCACGAGATGGCAGACGAAGTTTGTCTCCATCTCGTACTGCTTGATGAAGTATTTGTCGCGCGTGTAATAGACGCGCCAGTCGATGTGCTTGGGATCGTCTCCCGGCACATACTCCCGGTGGCCCGCAAACTCGACAGCGAACCCAGACAGCGGCGACTTGTGGTGGCCGGCCAGCGTGCCCATGACCAATCCGCGCGGCTCGATTGCGCGACCAGCCATTCGGCTGAGCACATCGGGGTCGAGATACCGCGAGAGAATACTACGGGCCATGTGGAAATCTCCTGATTTTTATGCTGCCGGACGTTCATAGACGCGGTTCGCTGGAATGGCTTCCAGCAGCATGTCGATGACCTGTTCGCTGTTGACGTTCTGCGATTGCGCTGCGTAGTTGCTGGCGATTCGGTGCCGCAGCGCCGGCTTTGCGATGGCTTGGACGTCGCTCACCGTTGCGTGGTAGCGGCCGTACATGATGGCGCGGGCCTTGGCCGCAGTGACCAGTGTGAGCATGCCCCGAGGACCGGCACCCCACGCAACCCAGCGGTTGACAAAGTCCGGCGACTCGGCGGTGTGAGGCCGAGACGACCGCACCAGTGCCCAGGCATATCCGAGCACCTGATCGCTGACTGGCACTCGCGTCACAAGATTTTGCACCTCAATGATTTCATCCCCGTTCACAATCGCGTGGATTGGCGTCAATTCCCCAGATGTCACGCGACGGGCGATATCCCACTCGTCGCGGCCAGATGGATAGTCGACCTTGATGTGCAGCAGAAAACGGTCGAGTTGGGCCTCTGGAAGCGGGTAGGTGCCTTCTTGCTCAAGTGGATTCTGGGTGGCAAGAACGAAAAATGGCGCCGGCAGTTTGTGGGTGGTGCCCCCGGCGCTCACTTGCCGCTCCTGCATTGCTTCGAGCATGGCGGCCTGTGTCTTCGGAGGCGTGCGGTTAATTTCGTCAGCCAGAATCATGTTGGCAAACAGAGGGCCCGGCAGAAACTTGTAGCGACGGGCGCCCGTTGTCGGGTCTTCCTGGATCACGTCGGTGCCCGTGAGGTCGCTCGGCATTAGGTCGGGCGTAAATTGGACTCGCTTGAATGACAGGTGCAACGCTTGCGCGAGCGAACTCACCAGCAGCGTTTTGGCGAGGCCCGGCACACCCTCGAGAAGGGCGTGGCCGCGTGCAAACATCGCCACGAGCGTCTGTTCGATGACGTCGTTCTGGCCTACGATCACCTTGGAGAGTTCATCGCGAATTCTGCTATACGTTTGCTCGCACTTTTGGACGGCGGCAACATCGTCACCGGACACTTTTTCGGACATTGGTTTTGGCTCCTGCTGTTGAAGGGGGTGTTGTATCTATCGTTCGCGGTATCGATGGTTCAATGAAACACTTGTAAAAACAAACTAGTCGATGTTCTGGAAGTATCGATCGAGCTTTTCCTCGTAGCCTCGCGGAGCACGCCGCTGGCTTTTTGCGCGGATGGCTTTCCGCATCTCAAGAGGTAACTTGGCAAACCAACCCTCCTTTTCAAACGATCGCGCAACCTCTTCGGCATCGCCGACACGCGGCCCTGAGCTGTCGGACTTTTGGTCAAGGCGATCGATTGGTTTGAGAGGACTGCCGTCAATGGCTTGGCCGCGACGGCTCCCGCTGGGGCCGTCTGTCTGGCTGTTGTTGCCCTCTGACGGCTGCTCCTGATCAGGAGCCTGAGCCACTCGATCGGAGGCAGGCGAGCTAGGCTCGCCTGCTGGCGTTGATTCAGAGGTATTCGAAGCCAGCAGCGAGTCGGCTGCCGCTTGAGCCTTCTGTCCAGCGATCAATTTGGCAGTCGTCTCAGGATTCTGTGGAACAAAACCCGACCCGAGTGAGGCATTCTCTGCCGGGTTCCTGTGATCGTCTGCGGTCTGTGCCAGCTGGCGTGGCGTTGGCCGACCCGGCGTTGGCTGGCCCGGCGTTGGCTGACCCGGTGTTGGCTGGCCCGGTGTTGGCTGGCCCGGTGTTGGCTGACCTGGAGTTGGCTGACCGGGCGTTGGCTGACCTGGCGTTGGCTGACCGGGTGTTGGCTGACCTGGTG
>CAIRDU010000226.1 GCA_903877395.1 uncultured Planctomycetaceae bacterium | reverse complement strand
TCAACGTCTTGGGCATCGAATGCCATGCCCACAGTGAAGGATCCATCGACTTTGGGTTGAATCCTGCGCTGTGGATGGAGGATTGATGGCGTTGATAGGCAGGCGAATTGGCTGGAGTCTCCTGTGTGCAATACTCTGCCTGGGAGTGGCCCGCGCGCATGACAGCCCTGAGCACCAAATCGAGGCTCTGTCGGAGCGGTTGATCCGAGACGGGGACAGTGCAGACGTCCTTTTGGAGCGGGCCATTGAATACCGGGTTCTGGGGAAACTGAAGGAGGCTGCCCGAGACCTCCAGCGGGCGGTTCGGCTTGCACCGGGCGATTCACTGGTGCTTCTCGAATTGGCCCAAATTGAACTCCAGCGGGGACGGAGGTCTGAGGCCCTGCTTTGGGTTCGGCGGGCACTTCAGATGCCGGAATTGGCCACTGGAGAGCGGGCGGCAATTCTGATGATCCGCAGTCACTGTCGAGCGGCTGAGGGCTCCAAGTTGGAGGCCTTGGAGGACTGTTCCGAGGCCTTGAGGTGGAATCCGCAGCTCATTTCGGCGTATCTGGAGCGCAGTGCTTGGCAGCAGCGTCTTCAGCGGCCTCGCGAACGAATCCTCGGCCTCGAAGAAGGAATCCGGCGAACCGGTGCGGGCCTTCTGGTGGCAGAGCGGATTGAGGCGTTGCTCGATGACGCTCAGTGGCAGCAAGCACTGGATGCGATCGAGCCAGAATTGACGTCCTCGCGCCTTCAAGGGACGTGGAAGATTCGTCGAGCCCGGGCGCTCAAGGGGTTGAGTCGGCAGACTGAAGCCGACCGGGATCTCCAGAGTGCCCTTGAAGAGATCGAGCTGCGGATGCCGCGCGAGGTGAAGGATTCTTCGCTGCTCATGGATCGGGCCTTCGCTCGGGAGTTGCTGGGCCAGACGGAGTCAGCCATTCAAGATTACAAATTGGCCGCGCGTTGCGGAGGAGGGGAGGAAGCGATTGAAGCGGGGCGGCGTTTGCGGAGAACTCGTTCAGGGCGACCTCTGTGGCCATGGCGTGCTCAAAGGACCACCCAGCACTGAAGGGCCATGGGCGGCAATCCTCGGCTCGGGTGTTTCTTATCAATCGCCCGATCCTCTGAGCGCTGACGGGGTGGCGAGCTGGGGCTACTTGAGAATTCGTAGGCCCGGCAGTGATGTTGCTGGCAGTTTCGGTTTTCAGGTTTTTTGTTCGGGTGGTTGACGCCTGCGAGGTTCGTGCGGACTTTGTTTCAATACCGACGGGCCGCGTGCCGTCGGCTTTGAAGCATGCCGAAGCGTTTCTCCATCCTGCTGTTGCTTGCCGTGGTCCTTTCAGTGGGACTCGGTGCGGCCAAGCCACCGGCCTCTCCAAGTCCCCGAGTGGATCGCAAGGTGGCTGAAGTCCAACTCAACGAGACCGTCTTGCCGGTTCTTCGAGAATACTGCTGGGATTGCCACGGAGACAGTGAGGCCAAGGGCGGTGTGAATTTCGACGCACACACGAATTTGATGGCGGTCTTGCGCGATCGGGGAACTTGGGAACGTGTCATCCAGACGGTGCGTTCCGGAGAAATGCCTCCCAAGAAGAAGAAGACCCAGCCCAATACGGAGGTTCGAACCCATCTGGTCGGTTGGATTGAGCGAACACTCTTTCCGATCGATCCCTCCCGTCCGGATCCCGGACGTGTGACTCTGCGGAGATTGAATCGGGTGGAATACAACAACACGGTTCGTGACCTGTTCGGGGTCGATTTTCAACCGGCCGACGACTTCCCTCAGGACGATGTGGGGTATGGTTTTGACAACATCGGGGACGTGCTGTCCATGCCACCAATCCTGCTCGAGAAGTACCTCAACGCAGCTGAGGCGATTTTGGATCGGTCGATTGTCACCGGCCCCCTGACCCCGAAGGCTCGACGGTTTGCTCCGGCGCAAATCCAGGGACACGTTGGTGGTGGCGCCTTGGCGACGCTTTCCGCCCAAGGTGAGATGTTCGTGGAGTACGAAGCCCCGGTGCCGGGCGACTACGTGTTCAAGGTCCAAGCCTACGGAGATCAGGCGGGGGATGAAAAGGTGCAGATGGCTTTGCGGGCCGACGGGCATGATCTCGAGACTATTGAGGTCCGCCGAGGCCGCGGGAACCCCAAGTTGCACGAGCATCGGCTGGCTTTGAAGCCCGGTAATCACCGGCTGTCGGCAGCCTTCCTCAACGACTTTTATCGCCAGACCGAGGTGCTGAAGACCAATGGTCAGGGGAAGACCTACACTGAAAAGAAAACTGAAGATCGCAACCTGCAGGTGGAATTCATCGAAGTGACAGGGCCCTTCTCAGAGGCCGTGCCGCCGTTGCATGCCTTGCACCGTAAGGTTTTCTTCAAGGCCCCGGGACCTCAGACGACCAATCAGGTAGCCCGGGATATCCTTCAACGGGTCACGGATCGGGCCTACCGGCGATCGGCGACACCGGCTGAGTTGGACGGATTAATGCGCCTTTTTGGTCAAGCTCGTGAGTCGGGCGATGGTTTCGAGGCGGCCGTGAAGCAAGGGCTGATGGCCGTCTTAGTTTCGCCTCATTTTCTGTTTCGCGAAGAGATTCAGAGCAATCCCGATAACCCTCATGAATCCCACCGGGTTTCCGAGTACGCGCTGGCCTCGCGGTTGTCCTACTTTCTGTGGAGCACCATGCCCGATGACGAGTTGTTGCGTTTGGCCAGCCATGGTCGTTTGCGTCGTAATTTGGCAGGG
>CAIRDU010000225.1 GCA_903877395.1 uncultured Planctomycetaceae bacterium | reverse complement strand
TATACTATCTCGCCTCTTTTATGGTGCTACCTCGTTCGAACAACACACCAAATTCCTTCCTCCCCACGTACCCATCCCAGGAGCAGCGATGAAAGCACTCGTTACCGGCGCAACAGGTTTTGTAGGGCCACGGCTCTTGCGGTTGCTCAACAAGCCTGTGGTCGTGTCTCGCGACCCCGTCCGCGCGCACAAGACGATCGGCCACTTAGTTGACAGAATTGTACGATGGGATCCTCTCCAAGGGCCGCCTCCAGCCGAGGCCTTTGCGGGCATCAACACCGTTTTTCATTTGGCCGGTGAGTCTGTGGCCGAGGGACGGTGGACTGCCCTCCAGAAGTCGAAGATTCGAGACAGTCGGGTCGTAGGCACACGACACCTCGTACAAGGCATCGCACAGGCGAACCAAAAGCCCGAGGTACTCATATCGGCATCCGCTGTGGGCTACTACGGCAACCGCGGCGACGAGGAACTGACCGAAACTGCCTCACCAGCAGACGATTTTCTTGGTCGCATCTGCGTGGAGTGGGAACGGGAAGCGATGGCCGCCGAGAAGATTGGCGTACGTGTGGTCACTGCCCGCACCGGAATTGTACTCGGCGCCAACGGTGGCGCTCTCGCCAAAATGCTGCTCCCCTTCAGGCTGGGCGCCGGCGGGCCGCTGGGCAACGGCCGGCAGTGGATGCCTTGGATTCACATTGATGATCTGGCGGGACTCTACGTGCACACATCCGACACAGCGTCGATTCGTGGTGGCATGAACGCCGTTGCGCCTCATCCGGTGCGCAACAGCGAATTCACCAAGGCCTTAGGCCGCCAACTACACCGTCCGGCATTCATGCCGGCACCCTACCTCGGACTGAGACTGCTGTTTGGCGAGTTTGCGGATGTGCTCTTCGCTTCACAACGAGTCATTCCACAAGTGGCGATCGACACCGGATTTGTCTTTCAGTACCCAGAAATCGCCGAGGCACTGAAAGAAATCCTTTCGGCCGCCACATGACAGAAGCGGCATCCTCACTCGACTCGCACCCGGTCAACTAAGTGATCCCGCAGCCAGTGAACAAAACGTTCCTGATCCTCTGAGATTTCAACCTCAGTGGCGTGAGTAGCATCCAGCGGTGACACAAGGCTCAGAACGCCCGTGTCAAGCCACTCCTGTACATTGGCCGGATCAATCTTATATTCCCCCAACGGGAGTTTTGCTTCGCCAGCATCGGTCGGCGTAAGAAAGTAAGCGATGTCGGTGCGAAAACGTGCGGGCATGCCGCAGGGAGGCACGTCGGGGCGGCCCACGGCGTGGGCATAGACGGGGTGACGGTGACTCGGGTGGTGCGTACTCATGCAGTTTCCTCGAAGGCGTTTGTGTGCGTAGTGCTTGAATCATGTGAGCGGGAATCCTTTTCCTGAGGGCCGATCGACGCTCGCGTGAGGCGGTCTCGTATGGCTCCCCAGGCATCTGTGGCTGGCGGCATATCTACGACGATCATGTCCAATTGTCTCTGATCAATTGCATGCAGTGTGGCATACAACTGCGACGCAAATACATCGGGATCCAATGGCATCGGCAGAATAATGACGCTGGGCGATGCCGCCAAAGCAGTCAGTTGCGATCTCTCATCTTGGAATGTGAGCCATCCGACTCGTTTGCCAGACTGCACGAGTCGGGCAATGCACTGGGCCGAGCACGTCGAGAGTTGTAGCGGTGTGCGGGGAGCATAGTGCCGTACGAGCATCCCAGGCGAACGGGCCACTGCGCCACTCGCGATTTGACTTGGAGTCCCTTCGCCATGGAATGACGTTATGACGACAGACTGACCGAGTACTTTTTCGAGTTGATCCCGGTGGATTGGCCCGAGCCGCAGAATTCGTGGTGGAGTGGTGGTGCAATCGACAACAGTCGACTCGATGCCATGCCGGCATGGCCCGCCATCCAGAATGAGATCGACGCGATTGCCGAGACTCTCGGCAACATGCCCGGCCGTTGTCGGAGACAGGCCCAGCGAACGATTCGCGCTCGGCGCGGCAAGCGGCACGCCGAGTTTTGCAATAAGCCGCCGCGTGAGGCGGTGTTCAGGACATCGCAGTGCCACAGTCGAGCCTCCTGCTGTCACCACATCCGGAACGATTGCGGCACGTGGCACGACCACTGTTATCGGCCCGGGCCAGAGCAATTCGCAAATCGTCTCCGCTGCTGCTGGCCAGTCGCCAGCTAGGGATCGAGCCATGGCCACATCGGCCACGTGCACGATCAGCGGGTTGGTTTGCGGCCGCCCTTTAGCCGCAAAGATTTTTTGCACCGCCATTGAATCCAATGCAACTGCCGCCAAGCCGTACACCGTTTCGGTCGGAATTGCCACAAGACCACCTGCAATCAGAACCCGCGTCGCGCGATCGAGCGCCTGCTCGGTCGGCCACGATGGCTCGGCCTGTTCGATGGGCCAATCAACTGGAAGAATGTCGGGCGGTGTGCGTTGCATGACAACAGGTTGCAACGTCAGCCAATCGATAGCAAGATGGGTTTTTCGGAAGCGAAAACAATTACTGGAAAAACGCTGTGGTTGCAACAAAAAAAGATTCCCCGCAAGGCAGTGAAAGCCCACAGGTGGGAATTGTCATGGGGAGCCGTTCTGATTGGGGCACGCTTCAACGGGCCGCCCGGGTCTGCGAGCAATTTGGCGTGTCGCATACTTGCACCGTCGTTTCGGCCCATCGCACGCCCGACACGCTTACTGCGTATGCAAAGACGGCCGCAGAACGCGGCATGAAGGTGATCATTGCGGGTGCCGGCGGCGCTGCCCACCTGCCCGGCATGATTGCCGCGCAGACTCATCTGCCTGTGCTTGGCGTACCGGTGGAGTCGGCCGTGCTGCGTGGGGTCGATTCGCTCCTCTCGATCGTGCAGATGCCGGCTGGAATTCCTGTGGGGACACTGGCGATCGGCCCAACCGGTGCGACAAACGCAGCGTTACTGGCCGTGAGCATTCTGTCACTCAACGATCCGGCCCTGCGCACAAAGCTCCTAGCGTACCGGGCCGAACAAACAGCCCAAGTGCTGCGAGAAGACTTGGGCGAGGAACTCGGTGGCAACGGAAACCAATGGCTGGATCGCCCGCTCGAGGAGTGACGAGAATCAATGGTGAAGATCGTAAATTCCAGCGTGACTGACCACGCCCTCCGTTCGGTGACCCCCTCTGCCGCGTCTGATGTGCTTCGGCCAGGTGCAACATTGGGCGTGATGGGGGGCGGCCAACTCGGTGCGATGTTTGCGATGGCGGGGAAGCGAATGGGCTATCGCGTTGAGGCCATTTCCGACGAGGCCGACTGCCCGGCAGCGAGACATTGCGATCGTGTACATGTTGGGGCCTCCTATGACCCAGAACAGCTTGTGCAGATCGCCCGCATGCTCGACGTAGTGACGTTCGAGTTTGAGAATGTGCCGATTGAGACTGTACAAGCGATGTCGGCAGTCGTGCCGGTACGGCCCGCACCTGCCGTGCTTTTCACCACGCAAGACCGCGGCCGTGAAAAAGCATTTCTGATGCAACACGGCTTCGACTGCGCGCCGCACCGCACCGTGCGTTCGATTGAAGACTTGGACGCCGCCGTTGCCGCACTGGGCCTGCCGGCTGTGCTCAAAACAGCGGCCTTTGGCTACGACGGAAAGGGGCAGCGGCGGATCGACTCGCCGACTGACATCCCTGCGGCCTGGGAAATACTCGGACCCCACGAACTTGTGCTGGAAGCATGGATCGATTTCGAGGCTGAGATTTCGGTCGTGGCAGCGAGGGGGCACACTGGCGAGACAGCCGTTTTTGAACCGACTCGCAATGTGCACTGCCATCACATTCTGGATGTTGCCTCGGCTCCGTCGGGCCTGCCAGAGAACGTTCTCGCGACCGCCCGCCGAATGACCGCAGCCATCTTGAATACACTGGGCGTTGTGGGCGTGGCGTGCGTTGAGTTTTTTGTCACGCGAGAAGGCCGGGTGATCGTTAATGAGATCGCTCCCCGACCGCACAATTCCGGTCACCTCACGATCGATGCCTGCGAAACATCACAGTTTGAGCAACAGGTTCGAGCGATTTGTGGACTGCCTCTGGGGTCCACCCGACAACTTGCACCGGCCGCGATGGCGAATCTACTCGGCGATTGCTGGCTGCATGGCGAGCCCGATTGGCCGGCCGCATTGGCAATGCCGGGCGTGAGCCTGATGCTCTACGGCAAAACCAATCCACGACCCGGTCGCAAGATGGGACATCTCACAGCCAGAGCCGCCACGGTCGCCGAAGCGATTGCCACTGTTACCTTGGCCCGCGCATTGGCCGTTGGCCAGGTGTCGCCATAAGGCTCTTTGTGGGGCAGGACACGCCCGCTCACCCCGGCCCGCTCTGAGCCGCAGCAGGGGATAGGAAGCGTTTCACGCAGGTGTGTTTTAAATCGAAGAACGTGTACGGAACGGCGGCTTCCACGGGAGCAGAGAACACCATTGGAGTGCCATCGGCGGGATTTGGAAAACCAATCGAGGCAGCATGCAGGGCCAATCGCGTGGGTAGACACTCGGGCGATCCAGCAGGCCTACCGTACAGGCGATCGCCTACGATGGCTGCACCCAGCCATGCCAGATGCGCACGGAGTTGATGCGATCTGCCAGTGATCGGCTCAAGCTCAAGCAAACTCAAGATTCCATGGGGCGTCTGGGTTATAGCGAGCTGTCGCCACCGCGATGTGGCGCGACGCCCTCGGATCGGATCGATGCGCTTTCGTGGCGGCTTCCAAGGATCATCGGCCAAGGGAAGGTGTACGATTCCCTCTGGGCTTGCGAGCGTGCCGTGCACCACAGCCAGATACCGCTTCTGCACATACCGCAATTCCATCGCACGCCCCAGAAAAGCCCTTGCCTCCGATGTCCTCGCCAGCACCAGTAATCCAGATGTGTCACGGTCGAGTCGGTGCACTGCTTCCAGAAACCCATACGAATCCGCGAGGGTTTGGATAACGCTGGGTGGATCCAGCGGTGTACGGGCCGGCACGCTGGGCATGCCCGAAGGTTTGTCGATCACCACCAGATGCTTATCCGCAAACACAATACGGGCCGTGAATGCCTTGGGAATGTGCATATCGGATAGCGAGCCCATTCGAGAGACCGTTAGAGTACGCCTAGCGACTCCACCCAGCCGCAGAGAATCTCGGTAGGGATCGAGTCTCCAACCAAATCGGGCAGGATACCCACAGGGTATCCTGCCTCTTCCAGCCGCTTCCGATCGGCATCCAGCTTGGGCACGGGTTGCGTGCTCGAGCGGCTCAACAGGACCGATCGACTCCCTCCCGGCTCGGCTGGCTCGACGATTGCCTGTCTGGGCAGCGTCGCATCCAAGATCGCAACGCCATGCACAGCCGGCCCAATCGCCTCGGCTGCTAGCCACGCAAAGCTTCCACCGGCTCCGCGGCCCGCAAAGGCCACTCGTGAAGGATCAATCGGCCGCTGCGATCGGAGCGATTCGATCGCGCGGGCAACGTGAGCCATATCTTCTCTGCCCCATCGCTGCGGATCGTTGGAGCCAGGCAGGATGACAGCCACTCCATACCGCGTCGCAGCCGCCTTCCACACGGCGGCTCTAGCAGCATCTGTCTGATCGGCGGCAGCAGCGGGCATGCCAAAAAACACGAGCACACCGAGTGGCTGCTCGGACGAGGCTGCGGGCAGCACAGCCAGCGGCGGCTTTGCAACCTCCGGCGCCTCTAACCGCTGGATCGTTGTTTGATTCACATCTCGATCGCTGATCGGCATGTTTTCCGGAACGGCCACCGGCATCGCAGCCGGAGCGACCTCAACCAAGAGCGTCTCTTTTCCGCGTAGCACAGAAAGCCGCAGCCTCTGGCCAATCTCCATGCCACCGATCAATCCAGCGAGCATCGCGGCCGAATCGACAGGCACTTTTTCGGTGCCGCCTGCCCGACCGTCTGGACTCTGTTCCTCAATCGAAACGATCACATCTCCTGCAATAACTCCAGCCTTTGCAGCCGGAGTGTCGGGCCAAACCCACGCGACTGTTACTCCTTTTGATGGACCGCCTCTCTTTGGATTCCGCTGGTGGCCTTCACGATCCCCTTCGTCAGTGGACTGTGGCCGCACGCTCCGCGACGGCACGATGCCCAGTACGGCACGCCGCCACGGCGGCAGAGATGCTGCTAACGTAATATGCGAAGTGATCCGGTGAGGTGCAGCATTGTCTGCACGTCGCTCGACCACTAGATCGATGGTGTCGCCAGCGTAATGAGGCACAAGCACCTGCCTCAGTTCTGCAATGCGAGTCACAGGCCGACCGTCAGCTTCCACGATGGTATCGCCGGGCCGCAGGCCAGCTTGCGCCGCAGGCGAACCGGCGCGGCAACTGGCCACCACGGCTGGCGCCGTCATGAGGTCGCGAGATTGATAGCCGATCCCTAGGATGCCTGGAAATAGCGACTCGCCCTGCTGCAATCGGGGCAGGACTCGCATGACATCCTCCAGCGGCACAGCAAAGCCAATGCCCGAATCGTAGAGCTCCGTGCCCGTCATCATTCCTGCAGTGTCGGCTGGAAGCGGCGCGAGAATGCCGATCACGCGGCCTTGGATGTCGATGAGTGGCCCTCCGTAATTGGCCGGCGACACCGAGGCATCACTCTGCACAGCTCGGCCCCAGGCGCGATTCGTGGCCGATAAAATCCCCACTGCCATGCTCGGAACAGCGTGGTTGATCGCGCGGCCCATCGCGATTGTCCATTGACCGACTGCCAACTCGGATCGCGGTGACACAGCAGGCACAGGCAACTCTGCACCATCCTGAAGATCGATTTTGAGTAACACAAGCCCGCGAGAAAGATCGCGGGCAACCACGCGAGCAACCTGCCGCATGCCGCTGGGCAGCAGAACAATGGCTTGTGTAGCATCCTTGGGAACCGCAAATGATGTCGTGAGAATCCAACCGTTTGCAGCCACACTCAATCCACTTGATGAGCCTGTGGCTGGGGCAGCCTCGGCCACTCCGCCGATCCCATCTGCCGACGCACCGATCGCTTCGATCCGCACAACGGCGCCGGCTGCACGGTCGGCCGCAACCCGAAAGGCGGATTCCTCCTCGATTGCAAGCGTGTCGCTGGCACGCGCGCCACTCACGCAGACTGTGCTCTGCGTGGTGCCGATTCCGCAACACAGAAGCATCAGCCCGGTCACCCACACCTCTGATCGGCTCATTTCACCGCGGCTTCTATCAATCCAACTCACGGCTTCCTCGCATCTGATGGACGTTGACCCAGGTCGCACTCGACGATCGCGCCATCTCGCACAATGACAAACCGCACCGGATCCCCCTCGGCCAGATCGGCCAACGCCTGCTGCACGGCCGTGCGGGATGCCACGGCCCTCCCGTTGACGGCAACGAGCAGATCGTCGGGGCGGAGGCCAGCCTTGGCGGCAGCAGAATCTTTGCGAATCGATTCGATAAAGGGGGGTGTTTTGTCGAGTAAATCAGGGACAAGCACCACACCCATGCGCAGTGCGTCGAAGAGCATACCCACAGCCGGCGACTGGCTATCGGATGGCGTTGCTGCCTGCCCTGCTTGAATCGCTTCGTAACCGCGGGCCACTTCTTCGATTGGCATCGCGTAGTTGAGCCAGATGCCGCTGGCGTTGGCACGGAGTTCCTTGCCGAGCATGCCGATCAGTCGCCCGTGCCAGTCCACAAGCGCTCCTCCCGGCGAGCCAGGATTGTTCGTTGTACAGTCTAAAATATACACGTCCCCGCGGTAGGGCGCCTCGTAGGCACCGCGGCGTGCGTCAAGCGGAACGATACCCGAAACAACACCGTGCTGCACGCTGACGCGTTCATCGCCGACAGCCACGCCAAAGAGATTTGACATCGCAAAAATGCGCGTGCCCACGGTAACTCGCGGAGACTCTTGGAGGGAAAATGAGGGCAGGTCTTCCCCTTCAATTCTGAGTACAGCCAACTCCCGGCGGGGATCGACTCCCGTCAGTGTTGCTTTGTATCGCCTGCCATCGTCCAGCACGCAATCAATTTCATCTGCATCAAGCACGGTGCTCATCACCGTAACAACATACCCTTCGGCGGAAATGAGGATGCCGGTCTGATACGCCTCAAGCCCCCGCACACCGCCCGCCCCATACAGCTTGACGACTTTCCGAGCGGCGCCGGCGATCGTTTCCTCCGGGGAGGCGGCCTGAGCCGCCCCCATTCCGAAAGCAATCCAGCAGAACACAGCAACCATGAGAGCCTCGTGGCCACGCTGCGATTGTTGCCCGTAGTAAATCATGGTGTTGCTCCAGTGGCATCTCCCGATGGAGCAGGCGACACAACGGGGCTGGGATCTCGAGAATCATCGCTTGGTTTGCCGCTTTCATCTTCATCATCGCCCGTGGCGGCATTTTCATTTGCAGGATTTTTATCGGCCGTCTCCATCACGACTTTTTGGATCTGAAAGATGCCAAACAGATCGTTTCCGTAGCGCACTTCCATCGTGGCCGGCATGCCTTCTGAAAGCGGGTTGGCTGCGTCGGCGGACAAAGGTGTGACCAGCCGCACCTCGCAAGGGTCGGCATCGGGTGTCGTCCAGAGCTCAATGCCCACGATCGCACCGCGAGAATCCACTGCGAAGCGGGCCTCGACGCCCGATACCGATGATTCCAGGATGTCCACGTACTCGCCTTGGACTGCCTCCGCAAACGCGGCCGGATCCGGCGGCGCGGTACCCCAGTACGTCGTGCCCCCCAAAGCCTGTGGCCCGCCCAGCACCAATCGACGCCACAGCAGCAGCGCCGCTAACATGCCGCCGCTGCCGGGTGGACTTGGATTGGAATCCAAGTCGCCGCTGGCATCCACTGTTGTCGTGCCCGTCGGCAGATCGATCGTGCCCCGTGCGTCTGAAAGCTCGATGCGAAACGGCTGCCCTGTAGCCAGCGAACCAACAATCAGCCACGATCCATGGCATGCAGCGAAATCGCCGTGTACGGCTATCTGCCTAGCCACTCGCGTGCGCTCCAAAGAGTTAAAGTGGTGGTTTGTGAATCCGCGTCGCTCCTCGTAAAGCCCTCGCAGGGACTCCGGCAGCACCGCCTTCGGCCGACCGTGCTGGGCATCGCTCGGCTGGCCGGGCTTGTTGGGCTTGTCGCGAGGCCTCCGCGGCAACGAGCGGTCTTCGCCAGCCACGATCGCCGCCAATTCGCTCGACGCATGCACTCCGACCAGCCGCACCAGAATTTCCTTGCGTCGCCCTGCACGACGAAACACCAGCGGCACCCGCCACCCCGCCGGCAACGTGCCGAGGACGTTCTTCAATGCGTTCACCGTGCGCACGCTCCGACCGGCCAACGAAACGATCTCGTCGTCATATCGAAGGCCTCGCCGGTAAGCATCGGATGATTCGAGAATATCTGAAACAACCACGCTGCCGTCCTGTGCGGTAGCCACCGTGGCGCCGAGCGTTGCATGATCGACGAGAC
>CAIRDU010000224.1 GCA_903877395.1 uncultured Planctomycetaceae bacterium | reverse complement strand
GACGAGCACGGGCACCACAAGCCAGACCACAGGCCGAAGCGTGCCAGACAAATGAACGATCCCACTCGAAACGGTTGCGACACCGTCTAGCGAACCTGCATGAAGAACGGTTTGAGGAGCCGCTACATCATCCAGAGGCTGCCCTGATGGAATGTTTCCTAGGACTCGGCTCAGGAAAACAACTCCTTGATCACCTTTCCAGAATTGGCGATCTTCATCGGCCTGCCGTTCTTGGCCGTGAATGTCGTTTCCAGCGAGATTCCCAGCGATTTAAGCACGCTGGCCATCACATCTTGAGATGAATAGGGCTCTGTGATGACTTCCTTGCCATCAGAACTTGTCTCGCCCACCACCACACCTCGCTTGAATCCAGCACCGCCCACCACCACGCTCCAACTCCGGGCCCAGTGATCGCGCCCACCGCCGCCGTTAATATTTGGCGTGCGGCTGAATTCACCCATCCAGATGATCGCCGTATCGTCGAGCATGCCTCGCTCGGACAGATCGCTAACCAGCGCGCTCATTGCCTTATCGAGTTCTGGAAGTTTTGTGTCTGCAAGCGTTTGGAAGATGCCTGCGTGCATGTCCCATCCGCCCAGATCGACCTCCACAAACGGAACGCCCATTTCGACGAGCCGCCTAGCCATGAGGCAGCCCTTGCCAAATCCCGTGGCGCCATACTTCTCCTGAACTTCCTTTGGCTCCTTCATCACCTTGAAGGCTTCCATTTGCTTGCTCGTCATCAGCTTGACGGTTCTGTCGAGCACCTTGGCGTGATCTTCTGACGAACCGCCTCGCTTCTCGCCAATAAACTTTTTCTCAATGGTAGCGAGCATCTCCATTCGCTGGGCCATTCGAGCCGGATCAATGCCCGTGTCGAGGTTCCGCATGTTGCCATTGGAGTCGACCACAAACGGAGCCCACGTCATTCCAAGAAATCCGGGGCCGACGCTGCCGCTCCCAACCGAAACAAACGGGGGGATCTCAAGATCTGGCACCTGTTCAGCCAATTCATGCGAGATCACAGAGCCGTAGCCTGGGTATTCGACATTTGGATTGGGCACATAGCCAGTGTGCATGTAGTATCGCCCTCGCATGTGGTCGGCTTCGCGAGTGCTCATGGATCGCACGATTGCCATGTGGTGCATCTGCTTGGCCATGAGCGGCATGTGCTCGCAAATAGCCACGCCGTCGGCGCTGGTTGATATCTGCTTAAACTGACCGCCAGTGGATGCTCCTGGCTTGAGATCCCAGATATCCATCGTGCTTGGGCCACCGCCCATCCACAAAAGAATCGCGGCTTTATGCCGCTTCTTTAAATCGGCAACATTGGCGAGGAGGGTGTTCGTAAATGCGGTGGCTGGCGCAGCAAGGGCCGCAGCGCCTGCCAAGTGGCTCATGAAGTGGCGGCGGTTCATGCCTTCCGGAATATCAAAAAAATGGGAACTCATTCTTAAACTCCTTCTCGGGTGTGACATGTCGAACCCGGCAGCCAGCCACTCACTGACTCTTCGCAGCCACCTATTCGCGATCCGTAGCATGCCTTATTCCCGGTCAAACCGCAAATAAAGCCAACCTGCCATCTAAGGCACAACAGTCCGACAACCACTCAATGATTGATGATAAACTCATTGGAATTCAGCACTGCCCACCAGATGTCCTGGAGGGCCCCAATCGCATCCCCTTTGCGTGCCATCATCAAGTCATTGGCCGTGGCCACCTCCTTTGCGGAAGGCTTTCGAGCCAGAGCCGCTAGGTAGAGGGCGTCGATTTTGCCCTGGTTCTTGAGGCCGCTGGAAGCAACCCGGTCCAGAAAACCACCTTTTCCAGTGCTGGTTGCGAGCTTTACCAACTCCCCGTTGAACATCATGAGCACTTGAGGAATTGAGCCATTAAACGTGGTGGCGTCATCTCCTTCATCGGTACCAAAAGCGATGACGAACTGGCCCAGCCATGCGTCTTTCTTTTTGGCGGCCTTCTCTCCCTTCTCTCCAGTTTTATCAGCCTCGGTGGCAGTCAGCAGCGATTCGTAGAGTTCTTCGGCCTGCATCTGCCTGAGATAAAAATGAGAGAATTTTGGCTTCTCCCCCAACGTCGGGTCATCTCGCGAGTTGGCCTTCGAAAACTTACTCGACAGACCGTAGGGCTTGGAAAGCACGATCCATTGAATAAGCTCCTTGAGATCGAAGCTGTGCTCTCGAAACTGTTCGGCAAGGCCATTGAGTAATTCGGGGTGGGAAGGGGCGTTGTGCTCGCCCAAGTCGTCAATCGGTTTTGTGAAGCCATAACCGAGAAAGTGCCCCCACATACGATTCACGATCACCTTGGGCATTAACGGACTGACGAGCATCAACTCTGCCAATTCCTTGCGGCGGTCCGTTCCGTATGTCTTGCCGTCTGCCATCGTGCCAGGCAGGTAGCCGCTCTTGGAAATCTCTGTGCCGTCAACAAAGACTGGGTACGCCACCTTCTTGACGCCGTTGCGAAGTTCATAATAGAGCTCAGCCTCCTCCGGATTGCCTCCTTCTCCAGCAAAATCTTCGTTGACCAGTTCGGTGGATTGCACATCCCTCGTGCCCTCAAACCTGCGCAAGGCCCTCGTCTGGCGAAAGAACGCGTTAAACTCCCAAAATTGGTTTTGCTTCCCCTTATTAAACGGATGGTTGTGGCACTGCGTACACTGCACCTGCAGACCTAAGAAAACCTGCGCTGTTTTGGCGGTGGCTTGTGCGCCATCTTCTGCCATCTTACCGCTCAGAAAATTTGCGGCGCCATTGAATCCTTCGACACCTTCCTTATTGGCGTTTGAACCCGTTGCAGTCACCAACTCCACCATAAACTGATCGTAGGGCATATTCTTCGAAAAGGCACGGCGTAGCCACTGACGCATTCCAGGACGATTGACCAAATCATTTTCCACATCCCGACCAACCAGCACGGTGGTCCAAACATCGGTCCAGTTGCGTGCATACTCATCGACAAAATCGTCTCCCAACAGACGCGTCACAAGCTCGGCTCGCTTTGTGGGGGCGGAGTCGCCGACGAACTCCTGCAGTTCTTCGACCGTTGGGATTCGACCAATCACATCCAGATACACGCGACGGCACCACTCCCCATCGGTGGCCGCCGGCGATGGCTGCAAGCCAGCGTCAGCCCAGCCTGCCGCCACCTGCTCGTTGATAGCCTTGACCTGCGGAATACCGAAGTGTTCGTCGGCCGCAAACAGACCGACTGCACCGGGGTTGGTTATTCCAACGCCGCCGAGCACGACCCATGCCAGCAACACCCAGCGGACGGCGCGCCCCGCGCGAGCCTGCGAATTGATGCACATCATGCCCGTCATGAATCAGGAGCCCTCGAGAGTCACTGGATACACGGGATACACGCCAGAAGTTTTGTTAGGAGCCGTTCCTACAGGACGCATTGTAGCCATATTCTATTCGGTCGAAGGCATGCGGCCTATTCCCCCCACAAACTGCGTTCCTCTCCTGAAAGAAGACGCATTCCCCAAGCCGCTGCTGTTTAGACAGCCCGCGACTTTCGAGGCGGCTTGGCCGACTCGACTCGCGGAGCCGAGGCCTTTTCCAAGCCGGCTGCATCGCCAACAAACTCCAACATGGCCCGCGGGCCAGCATCTCCCAACCTGGGCGTGGCGAGCTTCAAAATCCGGGTATAGCCACCAGGACGATCTACAAAACGCGGAGCGATCCTCTCAAAAAGGATTCTGGCCGCTTTTTTGTCGCCGAGCAACTGCACCACTCGCCTTCGGGCGGTGACGGCCGGGGCTGAGGCACGGGCCCATTTTTGCCACTGCTCGCTCGAACGCCATTTTTTCCACTCTGCCGAATCACGAGCAGCCGAACTGCCAAACTCTTGAGCCTGACCAATGGCCACAAGGCCGCGCTTAGCAACGGTGATGCAACGCTCGACTAAGGGCCTCACTTCTTTGGCCTTGGCGACGGTAGTAATGATTCGACCAGCCACTTTTGGTGCGCCAACCTCATCAACCTCAACCTCCCGCTCTGTCAACATAAGAGCAGACGCCAGATTGCGCAGGAGTGCCCTCTGGTGAGACGGGCTGCGTCCGAGTACACGGCCTTTGCGACGATGGCGCATGAATAGAGTCCTTTGATCCTGTAGTTTTTGTCTTTGATGTCTTGTCTTTTTAGCTTGTCTTCAACCCGAGTGCGCCGAGTGCATCAGAAAACCTCACGCCTCACAAGCATCACGCCTCGACAGTAGCCGACACCTGCATGCCCAGCTTCAAGCCGACTTCAGCCAATTTTTCCTCAATCTCCTCAAGCGTTGTGTCACCAAAGTTCCTGACCTCAAGCAACTCTTCTCGTGATCGCGAAACAAGATCGCGGAGCGTCGCAATGTTTTCCGCCTCCAAGCAATTGCTGGCCCGCAACGACAACTTCAAGTCGGAAAGAAGCATGCCGAGACGACTCTCCAGAGGAGCTTCAATCAACAAAGGACTGCCGACCGCAGCCAAGTTAACACTTTGGCGTGGCTCCATGTAGCCCACGAACGGATTGAGATGCTTCCGCATGATCTTGGCTGCCTCGACGAGCGCCATTTCGGGAGTCACCGTGCCGTTCGTCCAAATCTCCATCGTGAGCTTGTCATAGTTTGTCTTCTGACCAACGCGAGTCTCTTCAACTTCATAACGCACGCGAGTCACAGGACTAAACACAGCATCGACCGGCACAATGCCAATCTCCTGCGCCTCGGGACTGTGCTCGCTTGCGGGCACATAACCGCGGCCATTTTCCACGACCATTTCCAGCTCAAAAGGCACGTCGTCTGTGAGCGTCGCCAGAACAAGATCCTGGCTAATCACGTCAACCGCCTCGTCTGTTTGAACATCGGCGCCAGTGACCGGGCCGCGAGTGTTCTTCTCAACGCGAATCACCCTCGTGGAGTCACTGTGGTTTTTGACCACTAAACTCTTCACCGCCAAAACAATATCGGTAATATCTTCGAGCACACCCTTGATGGACGTAAACTCGTGCAGAGCACCACCCACCTTAATCTG
>CAIRDU010000223.1 GCA_903877395.1 uncultured Planctomycetaceae bacterium | reverse complement strand
TGCGAACGATTATCGGCGAACCAGCCGATCTCGTTCACGCCGCGCCTCATTCGGGAGCCATCAATCGGCCTGATGAAGTGCACGCCGCGAAGACCCAGCAACTGGCGTGGTCAGCCGTACCGTAGAGAGCTATGAGCGGCAGAATGAGAGCGAACGTTGGTGGTGGCACGGTGCTCCACGTCTGGTGGGATGAAAATGCTGACGGCGCTGCCAACATGGGTGCCGACGAGTTTCTGGCATCGGCAGCCCTTGCGTCTGGCAGTCCGCTGGTGCGGGTGTACGGGTGGTCCTCGACGACGGTGTCCCTCGGGGCATTTCAAAAGCTTGAAGATGCGCGGGCATGCGTGGAGATCAACGGAGTGCCCCTAGTGCGCCGTCCCAGTGGGGGTGGCGCGATCGTCCACGGCAGCGATCTGACGTATGCCGCTGCAGTGCCAAAGACTCATCCTTGGGGAGCGTCGCCGCAAAGGCTTTACGACGCGATGCATGGAGCAATGGCCGACACGCTCAGGGAGCATGGAATCATCGCTACTCTTTATGGCACCCCACCACACCCATCGCTGCCGCAGCGAACCGACTTCCCAGGCATCCAGCCCGAGCCTTTTTTTTGTTTTGAGAGGCGGGCCACAGGAGACCTCGTGGTTCAAGTTGACGATCTGGCGTGCGGCCAGCAGACAGTCAAGATTATGGGCAGCGCTCAGCGGCGGATGTCCGGAACTGTGCTTCAGCACGGCAGCCTGCTCCTACACAGGAATACAGGCGTGACAGGACAGGCATGCCATCCGGGGCTCTTTGATCTCTTAGCGTCTCGTTTGAATGCTGGAGCCCCCGCTGGCATTCCAAATGAAAAGGAGTTGCTGCGACGTTGGCTAGAAAACGTAGCCTCGAGCCTTGGGGGCGTGATTGAAGAGCAGTCCGGCTCGTTTCGGGAGACTGCCGTTCGTGAAGTCGACGAGCTTTCCGCTGGATTTCGCAAGAATTGTTGGACTGGCAGGCGATGACGCTCCAAATCGGTGGGGGTTCGTGGCGAGTCTCGGGCTTGGAGAGCGGAGTCATCGGGCAGAATCGTATGGGGTTACTAGCCAGTCTGGATTCCTATGGGTGGGCCTTGTTAGGATTGGGAGTGTTGCTACGTTAGTCGCCTCGCAGGCAGGAGTGCGACCCCTGCCTAAGCGAGTGCGTGTGCGAAGGCTAAAAACATGATCACGAAGCTGATCGTTGCGTCGGGAAAAAGTGCCGGCAGGGCGATTTTGATCAAACGCAACACCCTCCTAATTGGTCGTGCCGAGGAGTGCGATGTTCGGCCGCTCAGCGAAGAGGTGAGCCGGCGGCACTGTGCGGTTCACGTAGGGCCGGCAGATATTTGGGCCGAGGATCTCAGCAGCCGCAACGGCACGTTCGTCAACGGCGTGCGGATCGTTGAAAAAACAAAACTTACGTCCGGCGATGTGATTCGAGTGGGTTCATTGGAGTTGAAGGTGTCGTGCGCCGAACCGGCCCCGAAAGGCACCGAAGAAGACGTCTCGAAGTGGCTTATGGCCGATGAATCGCCTGCCGGTACATTCGATACAACGCAGAGCATGACAGGGATTGACGGAGGCGGTGTTGCAGCAGGCGTGACGCCAAATGCCGATCCGGATGCGGATGCAAGCAATATTCATATGGCGGCGTTCACTGACCCAGGCGGTTCTGGATCGGGCGCTAGTGGTTCTGGCGTGGGTGGTTCTGGCATTTCAAAGTCCAGCAACACGCTGGCGATCGAGGCTTTAAAAGAAGCCAAGGCCAAGCCAGGCATTCTGCCCCAAGGTCCCAAGAAATCCACAGACAGTTCTCGGGATGCTGCGGCCGATGCCCTCCGGAAGTTTTTCGGCAATCGCTAGGCACGTAGCCACGTGGCTCCAATAGCTCCGTGCGAAGCGGTTGGAACGGCTCGCACAGCGAGTGCAGGGTTTCGCCCATCTGGTGAGGGCCCATTGATTCCAAAGATAACCCGACTGAATCGCTTATACCGGTTGAAGCGGCCGATTCTTTTTCTGGATCGGCACAGCTTGCCCGACAGAAATGTTGAATACTATGAGCAGATCTTTCCTAAAGCCCCCAGCCATCCGCCATCATTTTTCTTATATAAAAGGAGCTACTAATGTCGATCACATGCCTAAAGCCTCCGCGTT
>CAIRDU010000222.1 GCA_903877395.1 uncultured Planctomycetaceae bacterium | reverse complement strand
GCCTTGGGTTTTTAAGTGACGATAAAAAAGTGGACGAAAAACAGCATCTTTACTTAGAATACTCCCGAAAGCTGGCATAATTCAAACTAATCACAAACACCTCAGGTTCGCTATCTTGCCCATACTTGGTGGCTGCCACCGTTTTGGGGTGGTACAGTGAGGGGCTCTTTCCTTTGAACCCCATGCAAGGTTTTTTATGCGATTGACTGTTGCGGCTCAGGCGTGTGGCGTGCTGGCTCTTGTGAGTGGGATGGCGTGCGGGGCTTCGCAAGCTACAGAGTTGGCCCGACCGGCTCGGCTGCTCGTTGTCACGGTGACGCAAGGCTTCAGGCACAGTTCCATCAACACTGCGGAACCCGTGCTCGAAGAACTCGGCCGATCCAACGGGCTCTTTCACGTCGACTTCCTACGCATGCCACCTGATCGTCCGTCGCAGCCCAAACTGTCCAAGCGGGCAGAGGGAGCCAGCGATGAGGAGTGGAAACAGCAGGAAGATACATTCAAGGCCGAGCAGGAGAAGTTTCGAGTGGCCGATGCCGTATGGCAGGAAAGCTTGCAGCAGCAGTTTCGCAAGGCGTTTGCTCCGGAGTCGCTGGCCAACTTTGATGGAGTGATCTTTGCCAGCACAACGGGTGAACTGCCAATTCCTGATATCGACGCATTCTTGGCGTGGATCAAGACTGGCAAGGCGTTTATCGGTTTTCACGCTGCAAGCGACACGCTCAAGAATTCTGACGCCTACTGTGACTTGATTGGTGGCCACTTTGCGGGACACCCATGGAACGGCGGCGGCGAACATGCGTTTGTCGTCCACGAACCCAAGCACAGGCTCTCGGTCATGCTGCCAGAGCGGTTCCGCTGGAAGGACGAGATTTATCAGTACGACCTGCGGTATAAGCCCGAAAATCTCCGCGTGCTTGTGAGCCTCGACATGCAGGCCAGCACGCCCAAGGAACCGTGGTACGTGCCGGTGTCATGGGTGCGGGATTACGGGAAGGGCCGCGTCTTCTACACAAATTTTGGCCACAACGATGCCACATGGAAAGAGCCAATGTTTCAGCGGCACATGAGCGATGGGATCGCCTGGGCCCTCAAGCGTTTGGATGCCCCGGCCGAACCAAATCCCACGGTGCAGGCGGCTGAATATGTGCGAAGCGTTGTAGCGGCCGCGGCGGCTGCCACGGGAAAGAATGCCGACGACCTGCGTGCCCGTGCCGATGCCAAGATTGCGAGCAATGCACAGTGGGCTACGGGGCTGCGACCGATGCTGCTCGAGATTCGCGGCATGCAGCCACCGGCGAGAATTGTTGCCTACGCCAACATCATCGCCGAGATTGAAAAACCATAAATAGATTTTGGCAACTCGCATGTGTCCGGCGTAGACCACAGGAGATCTTGGCAATGAGTTTTCCGTGGGTGGTCGCCATGCAGGTCGTGGCAGTTGCTTGTGGTGTGGCGGTGCAGATGGAAGCCAACGCAGCCACCACTCGCGGTCCGAACGTGCTATTCATCATCTGCGACGATCTGTGCTGCGCCCTTGGCTGTTACGGCGATCCAAACGCAATGTCGCCAAACATCGACACACTGGCTTCGCGAGGTGTGCTCTTTGAACGGTCGTACTGCCAGTATCCGCTCTGCAATCCCAGCCGCGCCAGTCTGCTGACCGGCCGCCGGCCCGCCCATACAACCGTGCGAGATAACAAACAATACTTTCGGGATGCCAATCCTGAAGGAGTCACGCTGCCTCAAGCCTTCAAGCAGGCGGGATGGCAAAGCGAGCGGATCGGC
>CAIRDU010000221.1 GCA_903877395.1 uncultured Planctomycetaceae bacterium | reverse complement strand
CCAACAATATGCCCAACAATATGCCCAACAATATGCCCAACAATATGCCCAACAATATGCCCAACAATATGCCCAACAATATGCCCAACAATATGCCCAACAATATGCCCAACAATATGCTGGAATGGGATCCCAAAAGAGCCGCCATGCACTCTTTTCTCAAACACTTGTTCGAGTGCGGAACGAGGCGTATATACTCACCGCTTTCTGCCATTCGTTCGCGGAACACGGTTGTTGTTCGTTCAGGAGAGAATGCAATGCGATCTCAAGATATTTCCCGGCGACTGTTTGTGGGTGCGGCTGGTGCGGCGACCTGTGCGATGCTGTCTGGCGTTCAAAGAGCGCAAGGGGCGCAGCGGGCAAAAGGAACCGAGACCAAAGACCTCCACCTGGGCCTTCAACTCTATTCGCTGCGCGGCTACCCGGTGGATGAAGCACTGCAGCACGCGAAAGATTTAGGATTCAAGTACGTCGAGTTTTATAGCGGTATGTTTCCGACGAACGCCGATGCCGTTGCGATTGCCGGGATGAAAAAGAAAGTAGCCGACCTCGGGCTCACAATCAGCGCGCACGGCGTGAATGAGTTTGGCGGCGATGCGTCGGTCAACCGCAAAGTGTTTGAGTTTGCAAAAGCAGCCGGGATTCCCACGATCACAGCCGATCCATCTCCGGAGGCATTTGAGAGCCTCGATCAATTAGTGAAAGAGTTTGATATTCGAATTGCGATCCACAATCATGGACCCAAGCATCGGTACAATAAGGTGATCGATGTCCTCCGCGCAATCGAAGGGCACGACGATCGTATCGGCGCCTGTGCGGATCTGGGGCACTTTATCCGTTCGGGAGAACAGCCGACTGAAGTGATTCGGTTGCTTAAGGGCAGGCTCTACGGCATCCACCTGAAGGACTTCAAGGAGATGCAGGAAAAAACCCAAGGCGTGATTTTGGGGCGCGGCCACTTGGATGTACCCGCCGTGTTTGCAGCTCTCAAGCAGGTGGACTTCCCATCCACCGGTGCGATCTCGCTGGAATACGAGGAGCACCCAGACAATCCGTTGGCCGACATTCGTGAATGCATGCAGGTGGCGCGCGACGCGCTTGCCAAATCGTAAAACAAGCCAACGGCGGCATGCCACGTTCAGATGTCAGATGCCGCCGCCAGCTTTTGGCCGCGGCCCCAAAGCACAAGCACTCCACAGGCCAGAGTCGACAGGATCGCCGTGACGGCCAGTGCCGTCTGCGGGCCGTGGGGCCCTTGCTGCCACAGCCAGCCGGCTAATAATCCGGCGGGCAGTGCCCCGATTCCCTGGACCAGCATGTACCAACCGAAGGCACTTCCGTGGCGGCCCTCGGGGGCCACCATTGCGACCAGCGAACGCTCGGCTGGCTCAGACAGGCCGTAGGCCACGCCCACCAATGCCATGAGTGGCAAGGCAGCGGCCAGATGCACACTCAGAGCGAGTCCACCGTAGGCTGCAGCAAACACCAGCCAGCCCGCAGCCAAGGCAGCGCAAGGGTGCCATCGATCGATGATCCGTCCAGAGACTGCGGCCGATCCACTTTTGGCCAGACTGTACGCCAGCCAAACCAGCGGGATGAACGCCGGCGGCGTGCCCAGTTCGGCCGCTCGCATCAACAAGAATTGTTCGCTGGATGCTCCCATCGCCCAGATTCCGACGCTGCCCAGCAGGATCCAATTGTGTAGGCCGAGGCTTGGCGCAAGCGCAGTGCGGGGAGCGATAGGCGTGCGTTGCGGTGGATCCCGCACGAATTTCCAAATGACTACCAGCGTAAAAAGCCCCGGCACAATGGCCAAGAGAAAGAGCGTGCGTTCCCGGCCTGGAAACGCCAGTAGAAAGAGCATCGCGACCAGTGGGCCCAAAGCCGCCCCCGCATGATCCATCGCGCGGATGTGACCAAAGGCCCGCCCTCGCATGGATGGCTCGACCAGATCGGCCACCAGGCTGTCGCGAGGCGCACTCCGAATGCCTTTGCCAAATCGATCGGCAGCCCGCACGAAAAGAGCGGCCAGCGGCGTGGCTACCAAACCCATCAATGGCCGCATGACCGCAGAAACGCCGTAGCCCACGAGCATCAGTGGCCGGCGGCCCACGGCATCGGAAAGAGCGCCTGAAGGCAGTCGCACACCGGCAGCCACAGCATTGGCAATACCGTCGATGATGCCCACGGTGAGGCTGGTGCCGCCGAGTTCACGGATCACAAACGCAGGCAAGAGCGGGTAGATTGCCTCGCTCGAAAGATCAGTCAGAAAGCTGGTCCAACCAATGGCCCGCACCGTGGGTGGCAAGGCAGCGTCAGGCTTGAAAGGCGCGGCTGTCATGCACTGCATTCCTGAGTCTACGGGCGATCTGTTCCGGTATCGAGTACCGCCATAAATGCCTTCTGTGGGATGTCGACGCTGCCGATGCTCTTCATTCGCTTCTTGCCCTCCTTCTGTTTGGCCCAGAGCTTCTTCTTGCGGGAAATGTCGCCGCCGTAGCATTTGGCCGTCACGTTCTTGCGCATCGCTGAGATCGTTTCCCGTGCGATCACCTTGGTGCCGATCGCTGCCTGGATGGCGATTTCAAACATGTGCCGGTCGATCTCCCCCCGTAGTTTCTTCACGATCGATCGTCCCCGGCGGTCGGCATCGCGGCGGTCGCAGATGATCGAAAGCGCGTCGACGTTCTTACCGCCAACCAGAATATCCAGCCGCACCAAATCGGCTGGCACATACCCCAGCAGTTCGTAATCCATGGTGCCATAACCACGGGTCACGCTCTTGAGCCTGTCGTGCAGATCGTAGATCACTTCTGCCAGCGGCAAATCAAATGTGAGCATCGCGCGGGTTGGCGAGAGATATTCGGTTTTTAAATACGTGCCTCGCCGGTCGGTGCAGAGCTGCATCACGGGGCCAATGTGCTCCACGGGCACCAGAAAATTTGTGCGCACGATCGGCTGACGAAATTCTTCGATCTGTCCGGATTCGGGCACATCTTGAGGGTTAGTGATTTCGAGTACGATGCCGTCGGTTTTGAGGATTTGGTACGTGACGTTCGGGGCCGTCTGAACGAGGTCGAGATCGGCTTCCTGCTCCAGTCGCTGCTGAATGATCTCCATGTGCAGCAGGCCGAGGAAGCCGCACCGAAATCCAAACCCCAAAGCCTCGCTGCTTTCCGGCGCAAACTCAAACGAAGGGTCATTGATAACGAGCTTTTCCAACGCGTCGCGGAGTTCCTCGAAGTTTTCTCCCTCCGATGGATAGAGTCCGCAGTAGACCATCCGCTGCGGAGGCTTGTAGCCCGGAAGCGCGGAGGCGGCGGCGTCGCCGGAAATTGTGACGGTGTCGCCAATGTGCACCTGCTTCACATCTTTGATGTTGCAGACGAGGTAGCCAACCTGGCCAGCCACCAATTCCTCGCAGGCTCTCCGCTGCGGCACAAACTGGCCGATCTCCAGCACCTCGTGCGTGGAGCCCATTCGTAGGAAGCGGATTTTTTGCCCTCGCTTGACCGTGCCGTCTACGATTCGGACGTAGGTGATCGCTCCTCGATAGCTGTCGTAGTGACTGTCGAAAATCATGGCTCGCAAGACAGCCTGCGGGTCGCCCTGCGGGGGTGGGATGCGGTCGATGATCGCCGCGAGGAGATCGTCGACACCGATTCCCGTTTTGCCGCTTGCCAGAATGACTTCAGACGAGTCGATCGCAAGGCTCTGCTCCATCTCGGCCAGCACGTCGTTGACCCTCGCATGCACCAGATCGACTTTGTTGATCACAGGCACGATGGCAAGCCCCTGATTGGTTGCCGCGTAGGCGTTGGCCACCGTCTGCGCTTCAACGCCCTGAAAAGCATCGACCAAGAGCACGGCTCCTTCGCAGCAGGCCAAACTGCGAGACACCTCGTAGTGGAAGTCGACGTGGCCGGGTGTGTCGACGAGATTTAATTCGTAGATCTCGCCCTGGTGGCGATACTCCATCCGCACCGCGCGGGCCTTGATCGTGATTCCACGCTGCCGCTCCAAATCCATGTCGTCGAGCATTTGCTCTTTGAGTTGCCGTTTTTCAACGGTACCCGTTCGCTCGAGCAACCGGTCAGCCAGCGTGCTTTTGCCGTGGTCAATGTGGGCAATGATCGAGAAGTTACGGATGTGGCTGGATTCAATAGGCATGCAAACAGTCTACTGGCTCAAGAGCCGATATTTTTTCCATGCCCACGAGGCGAGGGGTTCGAGAGCGTTTCGGGCCTTCTTGTGTGTTCTAGCCGTGCCCGTCCGGCGGCGCCAATGTAGCCGGCATTGCCGCCGAGACTGGCGTAGTGGATGGGAGTCTGCGTGGCCAGCATCGGGATGGCCAGATCGCGTACCTCCCGCCGCACGCGATCGATGAATGCTTTTCCTACGGAAGACGTTTCGCCACCGAATGTCATTGCCCCACCGAGCACAACGGCTTCTGGATCGATTGTGTGCATGAGCGTGACAATACCACCGCCCAGCCACTTCGCTGCATCCAGAATGAGTTTGTTCGCTAACGGATCGCCAGCGGCGGCCTCGCGCGAGATCAGGAGCGGCGTCAGTTCCTCGCCCGCAGCCACGGCTAGGGCCAGCGAACTCTCGGCGCTCTGGCCGTGTGCGGCCAGAGCAGAATGGGTGGCGGCAAGAGCCTCGCGGGCACTCGCCTTGAGCGCCGTGGCGCTGGCGTACGCCTCGAGGTGGCCTCGCTTACCGCACGAGCACATCCTGGCAGTGTCGCTTGTGTCTACGATAATGTGACCGCACTCTGATCCAGCGCTGTGGGCACCGTCGATCGAGATGTCGCCGACGATAATGCCCCCGCCGATGCCTGTGCCCAATGTGAGGAGCACGAGGCTTGAATACTTTTGGGCAGAGCCGACCCAGAATTCACCGTAGGCTGCGGCATTTGCGTCGTTGACAAAAGTGACCTCGCGACCGCAGTGCATGGCCACGCGTTGTTGCACTGGAAAATGATCCCACCCGGGCAGGTTACCCGCCCGCACGATCGTGCCAGCGGGGATGTCTTGCGGCCCTGGGGTACCCAGGCCCACGCGTGCGATGTCGGCCGTTGCGATACCCGCCAACTTGGCCAGCGTATGGACGGCTTGTCCCATCCTCGCTGCGCCATCCTCAGGACCGCGTGCGGCGTGTGTCGGCTCTGTGTGAAACGCCAGCGTGCGGCCCATGTCATCGACAAGCCCGGCTTTGATGTTCGTGCCGCCCAGATCAACGCCGGCATAGAGTGGATGCTGCGCCTGAGAAACGGGGAGCCAGTGAGAGCGATTGTGCATGACGAGAAAAAGCTCTGATCGCCGTGGGGCAGGGTGGACGGACAGGGTGGATACATGAACGGACAGAGAACTGGATGGCGGAAGCGAGCAGTTGGTTAGAGATCGGCCGGCAGTCGGCTGGCTTCAACCGTGGGAGTGGGGCCCGTGCAGGCTTTCATAAACGCGACCAAATCGGCTTTCTGTTGCGACGTGAGCTTGAGGGGCCGAATCTTGTCGCTCAAGTTGGGATTTTGATGGCCGCCTTTATCGTACCACTCGACCACTTCTTCCAGCGTGGCAACAGAGCCGTCGTGCATGTAAGGGGCCGTGAGCGTCACATTACGGATCGTTGGCGTCTTGAAACTGCCGGTGTCCTTCGGGTTTTGTGTAACGACAAACCTGCCAAGGTCGGGGGCGGGCTTGTCCATGCCGATGCCGATGTTGTGGTATTGCTCGTCGGAGAGGTTTGCACCCACATGGCAGGCCGTGCAGTTGCCTTTCTCAGTGAAGAAGATATCGCGGCCGCGGACGGCCTCTTCCGACATGGGATGGGCTGCGGCTCCGGCTGTGGCTCGAGCAAACGTGGCGGCCAGTTCGGCATCTTCGGCGATGTCGTCGGCATCCAGAGATGCGAAGGGCCGCAACTGCTCGCCGTAGTCGTACGGCGATGGTGCCGTGACGAGCACGCGTTCAAAGGCCGCTATGGCTTGCCCAACGCGATCGATCGTGAGGTTGCCGAAGATCTTTTCAAACTGCTTTCGATAGACGGGCATGCCGCCGAGACGGCTCACAACGCCTGCGTGCGTGAAGCCCATCTCAATTGGGTTGGCGATTGGCCCCACGGCCTGCGCCTCAAGGGAGTCGGCGCGACCGTCCCAGAATTGAGCTGCCGATAGGATGCGGTTGAATGCCACAGGCGAATTCCGGCCACCCAATTGTCCACGAATCCCCACGCCCGTTTTGGTGTTGGCGGAGTAGCCAACTGCCGGGTTGTGGCAACTGGCGCAACTCACAGTCGAATCGACTGACAGGCGCGGATCGAAGTAGAGCTGACGGCCCAGTTCGATCTTGGCACGCGTGAGGGGATTGGTATCGAGCCCCTGAACCTGACCGGCAGCCTGCGAGAGGCCCAGCGGTAAAATAGGATCAATGACAACGAAGTTTTTTGGGTTGATCAGCCACGCATCGATTTCCAGAAGCGTGATCGGGCCGCTGCCTGGCACGCCGGCGGTGAGCGAAGGATCGCCGAGCTTGACCTTTTCCCTCGGTGCAGGGGATGCGTCTTTGGTTGAGGCCCGCTCCTTGGAGGCATCGATCGCCTGCGAGGCCTCCGCGATGGCTTGATCGGCGGCCGCTTTGGCCTCATTGGCCGATTGCTTCGCGGCGGTAGCAGCGTCGATCACAGCGGCTGGCTTTTCTGCAGGCTTGGCATCGGCAGGCGTTGCAGCAGCACCTGAGCCGCTGGCAGGAACGATTTCAATCGTTTCGATTTCGACCACGCCTCCTGGAGGAGCCGTGGTTGGTGCGCAGCCGGTCACTCCAGTCATGATCACGCCAGCCACGAGCCAGATGCCAATCGCTTTGAGCGAAGTTGTGAACGTAGAAGGAATGAACAGGCTCATGGTTTTGGCTCCTGCTGTTGGACCCCAATTGGTCGCTGGAAAATGTGTCGCTGAAGACACGAACTATCGTAGCAGGCTCCTCAAAAAAAGCCTGCGTGACCCAACCGGTACCGCTGGCGGAATCGGCTCACGCCGCGATGCTAGGCCACCGATTCATCTTTCGCGGTGGCATCCTGTTTCTGCGGACAGTCAAGCCTCGCCAGCAAGTATGTCGGCGGTGGCGAGCCATTCTAATTCGCCCGGTTGCCCTAACCCGTCGTCCAGACAAATCGATGCCACGGCTCCCTTCTGCATCCGGATGGCGGCTGAGCCGTCGCCGATGGTGAGGCCCACCAATCGCCCGACGGATGGAGCATGACCGACCCACGCCACGCGAGCGGCATCTTGTTTGATCGTCCATTCCACGAGCGATTGCCAGTCGCCGCCTGGGGCCAGATCATCTACCACGACGATCGGCGGCGAGTTGGCAAGTTCTGCCGACAGGATCTCGGCGGTTTCGCGGGTTCGCACCAAAGGACTGGTGGCCACCAGATCAATAGCCATGCCAGCATCTTGCAAATGGCGGACACACTTTTGAAAACGCTTTCGCCCTTTTTTTGTGAGCCGACGCGAGTGGTCGTCGATCCCTGCGGCAAGTTCCTCGGCCCATGCATGCCGGAGGATATAGAGGTGGGTTGTGAGCGTTGGCATGGTTGCAATTGTGATCGGTGAGAATCGCTGATGCAACCACAATCCCTGTTATGCCGGGCCACTTGACTGTACGCCCCTCCCTCCGACAGAGCATGCGGAACACACCCTTATTCTGTCTGGCAGCCACGCAGGGCAGGTGCACCTGCCTACGCAGAAAACCTCCCTTTGTCATGATCATCTCTTGCACACTCGACCAACTGCAGCCGCTTCGCCGATGAAACCGTGCCAATGCTCGGGCTCATTATTTTGCAAAGACGCTGATGACGAAGCGTGTGAATCGAGCGTTGGCCTCCCAATGGGGCAGGCTGACAACTTACACATTTCTCCAGAGGTCTTTGTCGAGGACACCGGCCTGCCCAATCGCATCGCTGGCCTCACGTCGCCAGCGCGCAGCGTCGACCGGATAGCCGGCCGTGGGACTGAGGCCCGGCGCACGCGACGCCCAAAACGCATTGAAGGCGTGCATGGCCAACTCGCGGACGTATTTTGCCGTCATGCTCGCCACAGCGACCGGCACGCGCGACTCGCCTCCCACGTTGAATTCGATATCCAAATCATCCACTGGCGCTTCTCCAGCGAGATCCACCGCCATTTTTCCGGCGGGCACCCTGTACGCCGAACGGGCTGGAGTTTCTGCGAGCGTCTGCACCAGCGTAGCGCCAAAATGTTGGGCCACCAGCGCGGAATAATGCTTGCGGCCACCATGCCGATCACACCAGATGAGTGCTGGTACGTCGGTCGCTGTTTTGCGGAGCGATGCTGCCAGCGTGAGTGTCGTGCGGGAGAGAATATCCGACTTATTGAGGCCCTTGCACAGGAGCGCATTGAACTCCGCTGGATAGATTGCCCGGCATGCCACGGCCACAAGCGATACGCCCAGTTCGTTGAGGATCATTCGCATGTGTGCGGCCTGCGCACAGCAGGCATGGGCATCGGCCTGCTGAGGCAGACACAGCGTGGGCAACAGAGCCCACTCGGGCGTGGTGGACGAATGCCCGCCAGACTCGCTGGCCAAGCCAGACGTCCGCCAGTCAGCGCTCTCTGGCCCAATCTGGCCGAGTGCAGCTTCCAGTGCCGGCCACTGCCGAGGCACTGTGTTGGTTTGATTGACAGGGCTGCCGATCACCGGGCCGGCATGCTCGGCATGCTCGGCATGCGCAGGAGTGCCCGCGTCGGGAGGGTTCACAAGCGACAGCGCCACGAGCACTCCCTGCTCCAACGCACAGAATCCCGCACCGGCCCGATAGATTTGCTTCGAGTCGGCCCACAGCGGCACGGTCAGCCGAACCACACCGCGATTGCCGAGCCCACCAGTTTTGTCCGGCGCGATGGCTCCTGTATCCCGCTGCGCCGCCACAACAGCCGTCTCTAGGTGCGAGGCGGCGTTGACAGGCGTCGCTTCCACCCGCCACGCCGTCGCCGCCACAACCAGCGGTCCAAGATTGGGCCCGTAGCCGGCCTCATCGGTGCCGATGATCAGCGTCATCGGTCGTTTCCTTCGCGGTTTGAAAGGCTGCCGTTGGTATCGGCGTTTGAAGCTGAACCGATGCGAGGCTGGCTCGGAAATTGTCGGCAGTATTCGTAGATGGCAATTGCCGCCGACGTGGCGGCATTGAGGCTGTGAGGCATTCCCGCCATCGGAATTTCCGCCACGCGGTCGAGCTTTGCCAGCACGTCTGCATCGAGCCCCAACCGCTCGTTGCCGATCACAAGCACCGTCTTGGGTACAAATTCAAATGTGAAGAGGCGATGGGAGTGGGTGGTTTGTTCGAGGCCCACGAGCTGAAAACCTTCCTCGCGGAGTCGGTCGAGCACAGGTGGCAACGTGCGATGTGTTTGGAGCACCACAGAGTCGGCACCGTCGCGGGCGATCCGCTCGTCGAGCCTTGCCGTTCCACAGGCAATCACGCGAGAGATGCCGAAACAGCCGCAGGTTCGTACGATGTGCGAGAGATTCACATGGCTCCGCAGCGGAGCGCAGGCCACAACCAGCGGCCGCGGCGCGGCCAAGATTTCCGGAGGCTTGTGGCGGATGTGTTCGAAGTGTGGCATGTGGCTGAGATGGTTGTACCGCAGGAGAACGGCGATGAAAATATCGCGAAGAGTTTGTCTGCATGGAGGAGGATGCGCCGCAGGGTTCGTATTCTGGGTCGGACTCGCGATTGCAACCGGTTGCAGTGGCCCCCCTGCGATCGATTCAAAACCTGCCAGCGTGAGGCTGGCCTTGGTTGACCACGCTGGCCTGATGGCGGAAGTCGCCAAGCAGCAAGGCATGGTTGTTGTACTCGACTGCTGGAGCACGTCGTGTCCGCCGTGCGTGCGGGAGTTTCCGAAGCTGATTGCGATGAAGAAAAAGTATGGCAATGCCGTTTGCTGCGTATCGTTGTCGTTTGACTACGAGGGAATCGGCACGCCCGAGCAGGCCATGCCACGGGTGCAGGGCTTCTTGGAGCAGGTGGGCGCACACCAGATCGTCAACTTGCTCTCGCGGGAGGAGGCCGATGTGATGTACCGGCAACTGGATCTGGCGAGCGTGCCGGCGGTGTATGTCTGGCAGGCTGACGGAGTGCTGGCCCAGCGGTTTGATGACGACGATGCCACCAAACGGCTGGGACGTCCATTCACCTACGAAGACGTCGAAGCGGTCGTGCGGCACCTGCTCAAATAAGATAGGTTAGGACAGAAAGGTTTTGCATGATGGTCGAAAAGCCTCGCATGGGACCGGCGGCACGCCACGTGATGGCACCGGATGATCCGCGCGATAAACCGCAACCGGGCGACACCGTCAGGAACCCGCTCGCGTACGGCCGAGAGACTGTCGAATCGATTGTGGTCGCATTTACGCTGGCGCTTTTGTTCCGGGCGTTCGAAGCCGAGGCATTTGTGATTCCGACGGGATCGATGGCGCCTACGCTGATGGGCCGCCATAAAGACCTGTCCGGCAGCTCAGCGTGTGGTTCGTGCGGCCGCGACTTTCGCGTGGGCTGTAGCGCCGAGGAAGATGATCAATCGCAAGGGCTACGCACGGAACTCTCTCGGCTGGAAGTGGAGCAGGCTGCCCTCAATCGCGTGCTTTCAGACGACTCGTCCGCGCCGCAGGATCGGGAGCGAGCGAGGCGTCGCATGGCATCCCTCGAAGGCGACCGCGGCGCGATCGCACAGCTTCGCATGCGGCTATCGGCCAAGCTCGTACCCGCTGCAAAGTGTCCTGGTTGTGGCAACGTGATACCGCTGGTGATGCCGCTGAATCAGCAGGGCAAGCCGAACGAGGAGAGGCAGAACAAATTTGACGTAGCCCCAGCAGCCGCGAACGCAGGGCAGATGCGTTACGATCCCACGTATCCATCGTTTAACGGCGATCGCATCCTCGTCAGCAAGTTTGCCTACGACTTTGCCGAGCCGAAGCGATGGGATGTGGTGGTGTTTAAGTATCCCGAGGATGCTAAGACGAACTACATCAAGCGATTGATTGGACTGCCAAACGAGACCGTGTCGATTGCCGGCGGTGATATCTGGACGACTCGCGCTGGTGGCACGGCCACCATTGCCCGCAAGCCCCCGGAAAAAATTCTGGCCATGCTGCAGTGCGTGCACGACAGTCGCTACGAATCGTCAGAGCTTCAAAAGGCCGGCTGGCCAACGTGCTGGAGCGACTGGTCGTCGCCGAACCGCAAGGCAGAGTGTCAGTGGACGACAACGGATCAAGGCCGATCGTTTGCGGTGGCGTGCCAAGAAGGTGGCACGGCCACGCTTCGCTACCGTCATTTTTTCCCAACCGCCACCGACTGGAAGGAAATTGCTGCGGGGGAATCGACGGGCGAAAAAGCCTCGCCCATTCTCATCGATGATTTTCAGTCGTATAACGCGATCGCCACGCGTTCGCATTGGGTGGGCGATCTGGCGGTTGAATGTGAGTTGGAGAATCTGAAAACAAATGGCAAGGTGGCGCTGGATCTTGTGGAGTCTGGCAAAGCCCATCGCTGCACGATCGATCTGGCAACCGGTGGCGTGGAGTTGGCTATCGCTGACGGGATGTCGTCGGATGCCCCCAAGGCTCGCACGCGGGTGCGAGGCAAGGGCTCGTGGAAAATCCTCTTTGCCAATGTTGACGATGAACTCACGCTCTTTGTAGACGGGCGAAAGGTAGATTTTGACCGGGCGACGCTCTGGGCTCGGTCGATTGAGGAGGCCGAGAGAAGCCAGCCGTATGACGGCGCGATTGAACCCGGTATGAACCAGTCGGGGGATCTCTCACCGGCGGGTGTGACGGCACTGGCTGCTGAGGTGCGAGTGAGCCGCCTGAGGATCCTGCGGGATGTCTTCTATATTAGTGCCCATGACATCGGCGCAAGAGCTGGCGAATTCATCGAGCGGCCGCGTTTGGAGTTTCCGCTTGAAGCGGATCAATTTTTTGTGTTGGGCGACAATTCGGCAGCCAGCAAAGACAGCCGGCTCTGGGTGGAAGGCCACCACATCGACCGCACGCTGCTGATTGGCAAGGCCTTGGCTGTTTTTTGGCCGCATGCAGTGCCAGCACGCTGGAATATGCCGTTGAAAATAGGGGGGGCAGAGGTGCGATTGCCCTCGTGGCCCAACTTCGCGAGGATGCGGTTTGTGCGTTAGAGCCGCTTTCGCCTGATTCTTCTGGCGAGGCGTTCCGACGGCGTGGAGGATTGCATGCCCCTGTTATCCGTAGAAGGTCTCGTGAAAAATTACGGGCGCCGCCGCGTGGTGGACGGCGTCGATTTTCACGTTGATAACGGCGAGATTGTCGGACTTTTAGGCCCCAATGGTGCCGGCAAAACAACCAGTTTCCGGATGACCTGCGGCATGGTTATTCCAGATGCCGGCCGGGTGCTTTTGGACGACGAAGAGATCACGCACTGGCCGATGTACAAGCGGGCCCGCGACGGAGGCATGGGGTATCTGGCGCAGGAGCAGAGCGTCTTTCGAAAGCTCACCGTCGAGCAGAATTTGCTGGCGATCATGGAACTCATTGGCATGCCTCGGAAAGAACGTCGCCGTCGCTGCGAAGAGCTTTTAGAACAGTTCGACATCGCCCGCATTCGCAAGTCGAAGTCCCACTATATCTCCGGTGGCGAGAAACGCAGGTTAGAGATCGCCCGCTGCCTCGTGACGGAACCCCGCATTATTTTGCTGGATGAACCGTTCACCGGGATTGACCCCGTTACGATCCACTCGATCCAAAAGATTATCGTTGGCCTACGAGACGACGGGATATCCATTTTAATCACCGACCACCGCGAGCGAGAAACGCTCGCCATCACCGATCGCAGCTATGTGGTTCGAGCCGGCAAGGTGCTCTGTCACGGTACGGCGCAGGAGGTGCTCTCAAACCCCGATGCCAAGAAATATTACTTCGGCGAAAGCCAAGACACCGAAGCCGCGTAGCAGCCCACAGGCCCGCAGGGCGATTCCGCCCAGCCCAGCAGTGCCGGCCCTTTTTTCGTCCCCTCCCACGGGTTTGGCGTGGCGGCTGTCGGGTGTGGATTCAATGGTAGAATGCTGGCATGGCTCCATCCAGCGTT
>CAIRDU010000220.1 GCA_903877395.1 uncultured Planctomycetaceae bacterium | reverse complement strand
GCAACGGGCATCGCAACAGAAGATTCATGCCCGCCGCTCTTGGGGTAAAAATCCTACTCCGCTCTTATGCCGTACACTCTACGGCCTGCCTGTTGCAATTCACCAGGCTGCACCCATGTGCGGCAGATCCAAGAAAACCACGTTGTGGCTCGTTGGCCATCCATACAAATGTCGTATCTCCTGTTTCGCACGCAGTGGATCGCCGTCGCTTGGCTGGCCGGCCAAATCGTCTGCGGAGCAGAGCCTTCTTCTTCCGTACCAGCGACCCCAAGCCCTGCCCAGAGTGGCTTCGAGAGCTTTGAGGTGTTTGCAAGCACTCTTTCGCCGCTGGTGCGAGCCCAGCGGCCAATGACATCCAAGCACTACCGTCAGATTGAACCCTCGCTCTACTATTTTGCCGCCTCGCAGGCCGAATGCTTTGCAACACTGACTGACGATGGTCAACAGCACGAGCAAATGCGTGCGCAACAAGTCACTCTGCTCGTGAAGCTGTGTGACTTTCTTGACGGCAAGCGAAAAGCAACCGCCAATGCAACTGTCATCGGAAAAGGTCGCTCGATGATTGGTCTCTTGGATCCGGCACGCGGACTCGAACGCAAAGAGATTACGACGCTCGCCACTGCCTACGACGCTCCGGCCACCGTATTCAAGCAAGACGCACGTGGCGAATCAATTCGTAACGTGGCCGATGCTTTTCTGTCTGCTGTCTCGGATGCCGCCACGCAGCACACTCCCACAACGATCGTGGTGCTGGGGCATGGCTCACCCGAGGAAATCCAGAGCTACTCAATCCCGTTTGAACGGCTGGCCGATGCGATGCTCGGTGGAGATATTGGCGGACCATCGGGGAAGGGCTCCACTGAGCCCGTTGACCTGAGTCATCTGGTGCTGATCTGCGACGATTGCTTCAGTGCCGACTTTCTTATCAATCTAGGGAACGCGATTGAGACTCGCTGCCGGGATCACTGCCGGCCGCTGGTATCGCTTCCGTATTGCATCGCCGGCACCAACCGCGGCCGCGTCGGCCACGCGGATTTTGGCGAGAAGTTTGTACCGCACTTTTGGAAAGACGTGATTGAACTGTTCTATGTGCGGCAGCCGCGACCCAAGCAGGTGTTGCTCGGCGACTTCTTCGGAAAAGTCGACAATATGATGTATGGCTATGGCCGAACTCCGATTGTGAAGGGCTCAGAAGTTGTGGGCTATCGCACGGTCGACCCCGAACTGTTTCAGGATCCTGTCATTTTTATTCCGCTCGACGAAAAAGATCTGGCCACCCTTCGCGCGATTCTGAATCTCAAAGCCGACGCACCCTTGCCGCGACTCCTCGACATTGGCTGACTTCTCGTGACCTGCCCCCAACGTGGTACCAGTCGGGTTGTTAGCCATGCAGCCTGACGCTGCGTGTTCCTCTTGCTGACCCAACTCCTTGCATGCGGACGTTCGCTCAAGTGTTCATGCTGTCATGCGGTCATGCGCTCTCACTGGAAGTGGTGCCATTAAGGGTGCTGGGAAGAGTCCGTTATGCGAGTCTCTTCCTTGACGCAATGGCTCCAGCGGCGATACTGATATCGGAAGCCTTTGTCGTGTCAGCCATGGGAGCTATGTACGATGCCTTCGCAGCCCCACCGCCTCTGCGTACATGTCGTCAATGTATTGTGTGCATTGGCTCTTTTCTCGTCCGCAGTCGCCGCCCCGGCGGCAGGAGGGCCCGGGCCAACAAGCTCAACCCAGTGGCGCATCGGGGCTGCAGCGTGGTCGTTTCGCGACGTGACATTTCTGGATGCCATTCAGAAAACAGCCGGTCTGGGGCTCACATACATCGAAGCCTTCGAGGGCCAGAAGGTGGCTCCCGATACCGATGCCACGATGGGGTCGGATCTCTCCGACGAAGTCGTGGCCAGAATCCGCGCGGCCTTGGATCAACACGGCGTCAAGCTCACGAGCATCTACATTGGTAAGATTCCCGGGGAGCCCACGGCCTGCAAGGCCGTGTTCCAACGGGCCCGCCGACTCGGGGCCGGCATGATCGTCAGCGAGCCAGCCAGCGGCGACTTGGATGCCATCGAACCGGTCTGCGAGGAGTACGGAATCGATCTGGCACTGCACAATCACCCCACACAAAACAGCGAGTATCGCGACCCGCAGTTTGTGGCCACAGTCTGCAAGGGGCGGGGCCCGCGGATTGGCGTCTGCTGCGACACAGGACACTGGCAGCGACGGGGCATCGATCCAGTAGACGGCCTGAAAATGTTCGAGGGCCGGATCTTCTCGCTCCACTTGAAAGACTTAAACGAAGCCTCGCAGCAGGGGTACGATGTGCCGTGGGGAACAGGGCAGGGGCGGATCGCGGATGTGCTCTGTGAACTGCGTCGGCAAAAAATCCTGCAGAAAGTAGACCCGCGGATCATCGCCATCGAGTACGAACACAACGTGGGCTGGTCGCTTCCGGAACTGGCCCGCTGCGTCGCCTTCTTTCGCCGCACAGTGGCTGAGTGGGATGAGAGCGGGCCACTCCTCGTAGGCTGGTCTACGGTGGATATC
>CAIRDU010000219.1 GCA_903877395.1 uncultured Planctomycetaceae bacterium | reverse complement strand
TGCTTGAGCGTCGCGAGAGAAACTCCACCAGCGACGCATCCACGGGACTACCTGTGCGAATCAACGAGTAATCACACTTGACCGCCGCGGACCGCCGCCGCACCTCCGCCAGGAAATCCTCCATCGCCGCCAGATAGCCTGCCCGCAGGCTCCGTGGATTGCACGCAATGTGCTCCGGCAATTCCAGCCCCTCAAAACGGGTCGGCCCTTCGAAGGGGAAATCGATTTCGTCATCATCCAGAAGGTGCAGCAGCACGAGATCGTGGCCTCGCTTCCGTAGAAACTGCATGCCAGTAAACATTCCGTCGCGGTCGCCGAGCAGGTCGGAAAGAACCACCACAAGCCCTCGACGAGGAAGCGTTTCGGCCAGCGTTCGCAACACTGGTAGAAATGCCGTGGGCTGGTCGCCTCGCGGAGTTTCCAGCACCTCCACTACGCTGGCCAGATGGGATCGCTTGGTGCGGGCAGGCACGCTGGCTCGCACGTGGTTGTCAAATACCGCACAGCCGGCTGCATCACCGTGCGAGAGCGCCAGCCACGCTAGGCTGGCGGCGAGCGTGGCGGCATAGTCGTATTTTGAGAGCGCACCAGACTGATAGTTCATGCTGGCCGAACCGTCCACCAGCAGGCTCAGTCGGAGGTTTGTCTCTTCCTCGTACTCCTTCACATAAAGGCGATCCTGCCGCCCCCACACCTTCCAGTCGACCCGTCGCAGGTCGTCTCCCCGCACGTACTCGCGGTGCTGGAGAAACTCCACCGACTGCCCCTTGTAGGGGCTCTTGTGGAGACCGGCGAGCACGCCCTCGACCACGGCGCGGGCGCGCAGTTCTAGCCGGGCGATCCTCGCAATGGCTTCAGGATGCAAAAATCGTTTGGAAGCGGGCGTCACGTGTCAGTTCATCTTCTCTGCTGGGGGTTGTGTCAATGATCTGCTGAATGATGGTGTCGGGAGTCACGCCTTCACTCTCCGCAGCAAAGCCGACCACGATTCTGTGCCGTAGCACTGGCGCGGCGAGTGACTGAATATCGTCGAGCGTCACATGGCTGCGTCCCTGCAAAAGCGCGCGGGCCTTGGAGCCGATCACAAGAAATTGCACCGCTCTGGGGCCGGCCCCCCAGGAAAGTTGGTCGGCGACGAACGCAGGCACCCCCTTCTCACTGGGCCGCGTCTGACGCACGAGGGTCAAGGCATACCGTACCAAATGGTCGCTGATGGGAACCTCTCGCACGCTCCGTTGCAGGTTGATGATGTCGTCTGCGGAGAGCACCGGGCGGGCCTCCTCTCCCGGCAGGCCTGTTGTGCGTCTGGCGATCTCAAACTCCTCGTGAAACGAGGGGTACCGCACAAACACTTTGAACATGAAGCGGTCTTGCTGTGCCTCCGGCAGCGGGTAGGTGCCCTCCTGCTCGATCGGATTTTGAGTCGCCAGCACAAAAAATGGGTCGACGAGTTTGTGCCGCACGCGACCCACGCTCACCTGCCTCTCCTGCATCGCCTCAAGCAGAGCAGCCTGCGTTTTTGGCGGCGTACGATTGATCTCATCGGCCAGCACCACGTTGGCAAACAGCGGTCCCTCTAGAAATCGCAGCTGCCTGGCCCCCGTTGCGCGATCTTCCTCCAACACATCGGTGCCAATGATATCCGCCGGCATGAGATCCGGCGTGAACTGAACCCGACTAAACGGGAGATCAAGGCTTTTTGCCAGCGTGCTGATCATCAATGTTTTGGCAAGACCAGGCACTCCTTCCAGAAGGCAATGGCCCCGGCTAAACAAACAGATGAGCAACTCCTCAATCACCTGATGCTGGCCCACGATGACGCGGGAAAGCTGTTCGAGAATCTGGCCACGCGCTTTCTGGAGTCGCTCCATGGCAGCGGCATCGGGGCTGGATGAAATCATGAGAAACTCCAAATGACAAACAAATACGAATCGGACTCAAAAGACGATTCAGGAATTCACTGTTGCTACATGCACAAGAAACAATCGCTTCCGCGTGCCGACGGACGGCTAAAAATGCCTGAAGTTACCGTTGGTAGATCGGGAGCGTGCCTGCGCCTAGCTGGAGAATAGTGAGATTTGTGGCCGTTGTGTACACAGGACCGATATATCCCTGCTGCCAGAACAGTCCGTCGGCATCCGATTGGGCCTCAGACACGAGTCGCTTATCGATCTGATCGCGGTAGACAGACCACTTCTTTCCCCCCTCACGATACACCACCTGCGCATAATAAAAATGTGCGTAGTGCCAGTGTCCAAAGCCATTATTGGAGATGTTGCCGAGGTGTTTGTCGGCATAGTCAAGCATTCGGGGCACGTGCGTGTCGTCTTCCTCGCCGGCGTTGAAAAGGCAGGCAATGGCCGCTGCCGAAATAGCTGGCCGACCGCCGCCCCCTTTGGAACTGTATTGCACTCCGCCGTCTGGCATCGTGCACTTGTGAATGTAGGCGATTGCTTTATCGATAATTTCTCGCGGTACAGGAATGCCGGCATTGCGGCAACCTCGCAACCCCTGCACCTGAGTGATGGTGGTGGAACCCTCGTCGAAGTTATTGCCGTCTTTTGCGCTGACGTAGCCCCAACCGCCGTCTGCGGTCTGCGCTCGGCCAGAAAACTCCACCGCCTTCACCAGCACCCGCGACAATTCCTCGCGACGACGTTCGTCTTCCTCCTCGCCGAGCACCTGCGAGAGAAAGAGCATCGCAAAACCGTGACCGTAGGTGTAGCGGTCGTCGGCTTTAGGGTCTCCGATAAGGCCGTTGGCCCGGGAACGACTGGCCAGATAATCGACTGCTTGACGGATCGAGTCGGCGTACCGCCCCTGCGTTGTCGTGGAACCCTCCATGAGCATGGCCGTGCCCGCGAGGGCTGTCATGGCTGTCGGGTAACGATTGTCGTTGGCTGCCCAACTCCCTCGGCGGGACTGTTTGCGCACCAGCCAGTCAAGACCCTTCGCAATGACTCGTTCGATCTTCTCGTCGCTGGTGCCGGCCTGCACCACAGTCTGGTGCGATTCCGAGAGCAAGATCGACAGAAAGAACAATGTTCCTGTCTTGCAAACAATGCCTAAAACCATCCTCGTCATACCGTGGATTCCTTGAGCGTGTGCGTTACTTGGGAAAACGGAACGGGAAAGGCCATATCTTCTCAAACCACAACTGGATTTCCGTTGCCAGATCGCCCGATGGAGGAGGCTTGAACGAGGCTTGAAATGGGGGTCGCGGCGACATCGGCTCGCCGGTAAATCGAAGCTCCACATCAGAAACTTTTTCACTCCCGGTACACGCGAGCACAATCGAGTGCTTTTGGGGATTTCCACTCATCTCGCAGCTAAAAATCGTGTGTGACTGCGTCGAAATCTCGTCGTCCAAATACACAGCATGGCCCGTGCGTTTATCGAGACAAAGCACGCTCATACTGGGCTCACGACCATTGCGTAGCAACTGCCTCGCAAAGAGCAGCAACGGCAGTTCGGATGGCTGATTGCGATAGAGAAAGTGCCGCACGATAGTGGCCGGCACAGGCCAGAGCATGTCGCCGGTATCGTGAGCCACGGCCCATATCGAGGCAGTCAATAGACCGTGAGACTCCGAACCATTGGGCGACATCATCTGCGGCAGGGCAACCGCTATGCCGAATTTCTTTAACTGCTCTTGTTCTGCCTGTGTTTCTTGCCGTCCGACAATAACGAGCAACCGATCTTGCCACGGCATCACGTGCAACCGCTCACATCCAGACGGCATGTCGGGCAGTTGCACCTGAAACGTGATGCTGCCTGCTCGCAGGTTGAGTAGCGTCAGGCTGCCGCCGGGTTCCACGATAGCTAACCGGTCGACTCCAACGGGCGTGGCCCTCGCCTCACCGGCATATTCCCCGAGTTCAATGCGATTGAGGCTGACGGGATCAAAAATCGCAAGCCGAATCCGGCGGCTGTAATCCTGCTCGCCGCTGGCATCTTGGGGCCCGCCAGTCCGAGCGGCCACTGGCTCAATCGTCACCACACTGCGACCACAAGTTGTCAACCGCTGTTCGCGGCGAGGCATCTCGCATCTGCGCACGATTCGACCATCGGCCATCGAAAGCACGATCGCGGCCTTACCGTCCAACGGGCAGAGACAGAGAAAATCGTCATCGCCGATGAGTTCACCGAGGGCGGGCAACCGATGCCTCGCCCAGAGTAAATCGCCCGTGGCTGGGTCGTGGAGTTGGATCGAGCGATTGAGGTACACAGGCACGCCGGTCGCGAGCGCTCGCACGCCCTGCACGAGCGTCGAGGCGTTAATGTCGTCCGGTTCGGAGATCCGCATGCCCAGGGGCACATTGCCATTTCTTTGAATGCGTTGCCGAGGCATTCGACCAAACCCCATCGGCACTGCTGCACGAACGTTGGATGTTTCAGAAGACGTCCAAAGCTGCCTCGTTTTCTCGCCATTGCGACTGGCCAACTCGTAGGCGGCAACCAGCGAGCCAGAACGCACAACCACCACTCGCCCAACGACTGCAGCCTCGACACCCATCGGGTGAAACATTGCAAAAACACCGCCATTTTTCCCATTGGTATCAAGGGCAAAAGGCTCGCCCACCCTGCGCCCGAAGCCATCGGTGGCCACCAACGATGCGGGCTGCGATTCGATGCCTAGTCGCAATCCGGGCACGAACGAACCCGACTCCAGATCCAGCGGAATCGGGTTCGTTCGCCGCCGCCCTTCCTCGGGCTTGGCATTGCTGACCTCCACCTTTCCAACGGGCCACGCCGCGCCGAGATCGTTTGTCGCAGCACCTCCTGCAGCAGCAGACACTGGCATGCGATCGGGCGCGTTTGCATTCCCAACTCTTGCCTCGGCTGCTGTCTCAGAGCCACTCTGGTTGTTGTCGTGGAATTGCATCAGCAGAAATTCGCGTCGCACGGCCATGTCTCGAGTGGCTTCGCTGCTTGGGGGACTCGCCGCAATCAACTGCCCGAGGTCGTCCACGAGCATCTGCCCGGCCATCTTGCCACTGGCGTGCCTCTTCAATTGTTCAAACAATCGGCCTAGACGCACGAGGCGAACGGCGGGGTCAACGATCGCTTTGGTAGATGCAACCTCGCTGGCTCCGAACGCGTTGATCTCCTCTCGCAGAGGTGGAGTCGCCCGAGCGATGATGTCGGACAATCGCCCTTGCATCCAACGCAACTCGCCGACAGACAGCCGGGCATCGGAGGAATCCTCCACCAACGGCATGTCACCGAGAGGCACTTCGTATGGAGTCGAAAGCAGCTGCCGACACGCCTGCCACGCCTCCGGCAGATTGTCCAAACGCAGAAAGCCATCGACGGCAACGCGGAGCATGGACTTTGCTGTAGGCAATCCAGCTATTGGCAATGCCTCGCGCAACTCGAGCGACTCCCGCCACGCCGGCACTGCAGCCGCAAAGTCTCGCTGCATCCCAAAAAGAATTGCCTCCGCGACCACTTCCGCGGGAATGCGGGTTGGCTCCGCGGCGTGCGCCTCCCGAACGCGTTGCAGTCCCCTCGCGATCGCACCGCGATCTAAGTCGAGTTGCCCCTGCCAGAGCGTGGCCCACGAATCCTTGCGCTGATCCTTCTCAAATCGCTGCTTGAGTGCGGTGTCTATCTGCGACTCAAGTGGCACGGCTTGATGAAAGACGTCAAGCGAATCAACTCCCTGCGACACCACCTCGCCACGGTAGGCCAGTAGATTGCCTGGCACAGCACCGCCCCTCGCAGCGGATCGGCCCACGATACTTCCGTTGGCGAGATCGATCTCGATCACTTCTGGAGTGTCCAGCGGCAGAAAGAGACGGCTGGCCGTCAGGATACCTCGGCCACTTGGGCTGGCATCTTCAAGTGCCAGCGGCAGCTCCCACCCTGCCTGTGCGTTCGCCAAAGCCAGCGACTCAACGCTGCGACGCCCAACCAAAATCACATGACCGTTGTGCACTCCTGCCACAGAAAGCCGATCCTTTCTGGGAATCTTCCACTTCTGTTCGCCGGTGCGCAGATCAAGGCAGTAGAGTTCATCCGATTCCTGGGGCGTGAGAACCACGCATCCGCCGGACAGAATCGCCGCAGAATCTCTCCAGCCCAAGGCACTCGGCCCACTGGCATTCACCAACTGGCCGTTGATGATCAGCCGACCTTGCCCCTGAAACCGGACGTTTCCCAAACCAATGCCGTTGAGCCTGTTGCGAGGCTGCGAGAGGGGATAGTTGTAGGCCCACAATAATGTCCGAGTGGCCAGATCGACCGCCACCGCCACACCTTCGCCAGTAGGGCATACCAGCACCCCGTCGGCAAACGATGGCGACAGGCCGGCCACTCGGCGGGGCCTGCTCTCGGAGTTGTCGATGGAGCGATCCTCGTCGAGTTCGGCGAGTGGCTGCGACCACACCAGCCTGCCGGCCGTTGATTCCAGCACGTCCAGCCGAATTTCTTTCCTCTCTTCCACGAGCACAAAGAGCTGATCTCCGATCGGCAATGGCGCACCCATATACCACGACTGAGAAACCTTTGGTTCGTCCTGTTTTTTTTCAGCCTGATTTTTCTCCACCAGCGGCAACCGCCAACGTAGAGCGCCTTTGGCTGCGACATCGTAGGCCGAGAGCACATTCCCTCTCTTCCAATCGGAGGCCTTATTGGGCATTCCCTGAAAAAGCATACCGTTGGGTGCACTCACTTCCGGCGGGTTCATCGCGGCAGGATCGCTCTCCACAGCAAACACCAGCCGACCGTCGCTCGACATCGTGCCGCTGGTAGCGTCATCAAAGACGCTCTGCAGAGAGCTTGGTTGATTTGCATCGGCGCCATCACTGGAGGCATTTCCTCCTTCTGCAAACCCATCGGCAAACGAGGCTGCGGCACTGCCTGTCTGCAACCAGATGCGCTTGCCCGTTTTAAAATCGATGGCCAGAAGCCCCATTGGCGTGTGCACAAGAATAAAACCGTCAACCACTAAGGGCACGCCGGCTGGCAGGAGCGGGGTATCTCGGTCGGCAAAATCTTTTCGTCGCTTTTCAAGCAACGTGGCTTCTTGAGGATGCCTCGTGAGCGGCACGCGATAACGGGGTACAAGCAGTGGCCTCGAAGCGTTTGAAATCCCATTGCGAGAGGCATCCCCCCGGTTCAGCCACCACTCGCTGCTTTTGCGGCCCAAAGCTGCTGGTGGTTCACCAGCCACCGTGGCCAGCCAAGCCGCTGCTCCGCCAGAAGAAAATGAAGACGTCAGATCCTTCCCGCCAATGCGAACAGTTCCAACACGCCCAGTGCGGGCTTTTTCCAGAATGCTCACGGCTGTGAGGCGATCCCCTGCCCGCCACCATGCGATGGCCCGCATCAGCGAAAGCGTGGGCTCAAAGGGCTCGGCCGGGACGGCCACAGAGCTGAGGCGATCAAGCCAAGCTGCCGCCGCCAAAGGCTGATTCGATTCGATCGCATCGATCGCCGCAATGAGCGTTGCGAACTGGCCTGCAGGCGTGTGAAACCATCGCCTTGCCACGGCTACCACTCCGGCCGCATCCCCCGCAGCAATTGCCTGCTGGAGGAACCGATCAGCTCTCGCGCGAAACTGAAGCTCGTAGGCCTCGCGGCCCGGTTGGGGCAGTAAGCCGACCAACCGCGACGCATCTGCCTTCATGCTCTTCCACGTGCGTTGTTGTGAGTTGGGGCGAAAGAAAAAGTCGCGGTCAGTCCCCAAAATCTCGTCGAGGAGCGTGGCCGCGTCGCTCCAACGACGGTCTTCAATCAGTCGGCTCGCGCGGTCAAACTGGCGCTGTTTGAGCCGATCGGTAGGCAGAGAAATCCCCGACTCTTCTTCCGTGTCTGGCGGCTCCACTTCTGCGGCAACCTGCGGCACAGCATCTTCTGCGGCAATCACCTCTGCTGCGGTTGCGTTTTTTCGAGAGACCTCCCAGCCTCTCTCCAGCCCCACGATCACAATCGCTCCAGCTAGAGCGGCCCAGACGATCGTAACCACGCACGCACGTGGGCGTACGACCTTCTGCCCTCGGCCCGCGTCCCTCCGGGAAGGCTTCAGCCAGCGACACAGTGGCCGGGGTGCCATCCCAATCCCTAGCCCCTTTGCAATCCGATATGTGCTAATGAACGGCTTCACGTGAGCGTGCCCAGATTGAAAACCCAGAGCCAGAAAAAATCACCCAAGAGACCGGCTCAAACCAGAACTGCCTCTCTGCTCACCATCGTATCCGTTTGCATTGTATTCGGCTTCAATCTCTCTCAAAACGAACCCCACATCGCAGCCGGCAATGGCTCCTCCCGCTGCCACAATAAGGCTGCTGCAATGCCTAGGACACTTCTTTGTTATTCCATTCGCCCCTTCTCTCCACGTTCAAAACACGCTATTTCTTGGCTTTAAACGTCTTTTAAATGAATGCAGTCCATTTTTTCAGCCGGAAATGAAGTTTTCGGGTTGCAATTTCATTTCCAGAGCCTCTAATCAGCGACGCTTCCGGCAATTTTTGCCGGGCTCCAAAGCGCGGCGGGGGTACTGCCGCACACAATTTATCCGGAGGTATTTGAGATGGCGAAAAAGTCGGGAAGTAAGCCTATGACCAAGACCGAGATCATGCGGAGCATCTCGGAAACAACGGGCCTGCAAAAAAAGGACGTGGTCGCTGTGATGGATTCCCTCACGCAGGAGATTCAGAAGTCCCTTAAGACTTCCGGAATCGGCGTTTTCTCAATCCCAGGCCTGGTGAAGGTTGAACGCCGCAAGGTGCCAGCCCGTCCGGCTCAGAAGGGTGTCAAGAATCCATTCACGGGCGAACTGCAGGATCGTCCGGCCAAGCCGGCCAGCGTGAAGGTTCGCGTTCGGGCGCTGAAGAATCTGAAGGCAATGGTCACCGGCTGAGCGCAGTCGCACAGCCTACGCTGTTCTTCAACGATTTGAGTTATTGAAACGGGCGGTGTCTTTGCTGACGCCGCCCGTTTTTTTGCGATGCTACTGTCATCACTTGCGTTCCATATCCCTAGAAGCCCGAGGCGGGAGACGAAGTGGAATCCGGTCGGCCTCACGTGTCGCGATGCGTTTTCGGGGGCTGCGCATAAAAGACCATCTTAAACGGACGTTTCCGGCCTTCCCAAAATCGACCGGCCCCCAACGTAGTAAAAACCACGTATGGGGAAATCGCTTCGCTCTGAGCGAATGGGCCGGGATCGAACCGGCGGCACACGAATTTTCAGTTCGAGAAGGGGGTAGTCCTGCCGTGAAGATGTCCGGCGGATGGCACCTCGGCGTCTGCAAATCCGCCCTTGCGGCCGATTCTCGCAAAAGCGACCACCAGACCGTAGTGACCAGCCCCTCTTCAACGGCACCACTTTCAGAGAGATAAACTGGTGTAAGGACAATGCTTTATGAAAACCATCGCCATTCTTTGCTGTTGCCTCTGGCCCGGGTTCGCGACCGCGCAAACGACATATCATACGCCACCGTCGCGGACAATTGATTTGATGAAGGAACAACATCAGTATGGACTGCCGTCTCCGCTCGTGATGGATGACGGCCGCAGAGTTACGACGTAGGAGGAATGGAATTCTGAGCGTCGTCCGCAATTGTTGCAGCAATGGACGAAGATTCTGGGGCAACTGCGACCGGACGCAAAGGATTGTGAGTGGTTTGGTGACATCACAAAAACCGTCGAAGTCAGTCGCGAAAAACGTGACGGCTACACGCGGATCGAATTGCAGTTCCCGATGGAAACGGATTTTCTGCAGCCACATGTGCTGCTCATTCCGGATCACGCGCCATCTGGCAAGTGTCCGGCTGTGATTGCATGGACTGCGACTGGTCCGGATTATGCCGAGCCGGAAAAATGGTGGGGATCGTGGCTGGCTCAACGTGGCTGCGTAGTACTCACCGGCTGGTCCTTTATACGGAACTACCGCGATGCAACCAACTTCAGCAGCGGTGCGAGCGATAAAGTCTATGAGCGATTCGGACACTGGCTTCCAATGTCGAAAATGGTGCATGATGCTCAGCGGGAAGCATAATTCCTGTGAAGCCTGCCGGAAGTCAATGCTGAACGCATTGGTTTCATCGGCTTTTCGCTGAGTGCCAAGTCCGCCTTGTAGGTAGCCGCGTTCGCCCCGGAAATTTGCGCGACGGTTTCCATTGATCCTCATCTGGCCATGCATGGCGATTC
>CAIRDU010000218.1 GCA_903877395.1 uncultured Planctomycetaceae bacterium | reverse complement strand
GTAGGCAGCGAGGTTTTGTTGCCGATGCTTCGCAGCCTGCCCAACCTCGCGCAGGCCGCGTGCGGGAACTTTTTATCCTCACGACTGGCCGTGTCCCCTCCCGATGAAATCAGCGAAGATGCTTGGGAGCACGGCTTCCGGAGCCGCCCGTTCCCGCCAGGGGGGCAGTGCATGCTGGTTTCCGTGATCCTTTCGACCTACAACTCGCCCGAGTGGCTCGAAAAGGTGCTCTGGGGCTACGCGGTGCAGACCTACCGCGACTTCGAGATTCTCGTCGCCGACGACGGGTCGGACCAGCGGACGGCGCTGGTCCTGGGCCGGATGAGACGCCTCACCAAGATCGTGATCCGCCACGTCTGGCACGAGGATCGGGGATTCCGCAAGGCCGTGATCCTCAACCGGGCCACTGCCGACGCCGCGGGAGACTATCTCGTCTTCACCGATGGCGATTGCATTCCTCGGCATGACTTCCTGGAAACCCACGTCGCGCTGGCGCGGCCGGGATGCCTTCTTTCGGGCGGTTGCGTGCGGCTGCCACGGGGGACGAGCGAACGGATCGAACCCGCCGACATTCTCGCCCGGCGGATCACCGACCTCGAGTGGCTTGAGGCGGCCGGCGCCGCGCGAGCACGCGGCCTGCGGATGCTGCGAGCCGGCCGGTGGACCGCCCGGCTGTTCGACGCCCTCACGACGACCCGACCGACCTGGAACGGGTGCAACTCGTCGACCTACCGTCGGCACGTGCTCGACGTCAATGGCCACGACGAGCGGCTGCGCTACGGCGGCGGTGACCGCGAGATGGGCGAGCGTCTCGTGAACCTGGGAATCAGGCCGGTGCAGGTCCGCTACCGTGCGGTCTGCCTCCATCTCGACCACGACCGCCCGTACGCGAATGCCGAGAGCTGGCGCGAGAACCATGAGATTCGGGACTCGATCCGGTCGAACCGTGCCACGTGGACGACGCATGGCATCGAGCAGGCCGATCGGCCGGCGCGGCGTCGCGTGGCGGCCTGAACCCCAGTTACCGCCGTCCCCTGGGCTGCTTCACCCCTGACGGCCGACCCGTGGCAGGAGGCCGGTCGCCTTCGGCCTTGCCGGTTTCGCGCAAGCGGGCTTATGATCGTCCAAGAGTTTCGGGGCCACGTCGTTGCCCCGTTTTGTTCAGTGGTCGGATAGTTGCCATGGAGGTGCGTATGAACGAGCCCAAGAAGGTCGAGTTCGGGAAGATCGACGCGGACAGCGAGCAGGTGCGCCGGATCGCCGACGGTCTGGTTGGCAAGGCCGACAGCATCTGGCCCGAGGATTTCGAGGCGTCCGGTGCCAAGAGAAACGTGGGCGGACAGTCGCTCGATCTCTTCCAGGGCTGAGCGCAACCGGATCTTCAGCGCTGGCGGCCGAGCGCTGCCGAGACTTGATCGGGGCGCCCCTCGAACATAAAGGAACCTTCATGTCCGAAGGGCGTTTGTACGTCCACCCAGACATCGCCCCCGGTGCTCCGCCAGCGGTGGCAGAAGGCGAAGTCTTCGCTCAGGTAGCGGCCGCTGACGGGGTGGATGAGCGTCTCGAAGAAGGCATGGATTCGGGGAGACGTCGAGCTGCCGGCCTCCGCCTCGTCGTCGAGGTAGTCATCGACGAGCCCCGATTCGGCGACCGTCTCGAAGGTCCCGCGGGCGATGAGCATGAACGCCGTGCCGACGTAGGTCACCCGCATGAAGCCCGACTCCACCCGGCGGTCGAACGTCTCGTGAGCAAATGCTTCCTCATCCTGCCGCACGCTGAAGGCGTAGTCGTTGGACAGCCCCTGCAGTTCGGCGCCCGATGCCGCCCGGCCGCTGAAGGAGTGGAGGCGGTTCCAGTCGATGCCCTTCTTCGGCACGGCACCGGCCACGAGCGGCCCACCGTGCCGCAGGAGCCGGAGCACCGCCTCGGGCTCGAAGCGGATGTCGGCATCGACGAACAGCAGGTGTGTCGCTTCGCCCTGGAGAAACTGATGGGCCAGCCGGTTGCGAGCCCGGGTGATGAGGCTCTCCTTGTCGAGGGTCGCCAGCGTGTAGGGAATCCCTTCGGCCACGAGCGCCGCATTGAGTCGCAGGATCGAAAGCAGATAATGGCGAGTGACGACGCCGCCGTAACAGGGTGTGCCAATGAAAAGTTTCATGAGTCCGCAGCCGGTTGACCGCCGCAGTCATCAAACTGCGACCGGAGGATTTGACCGTCGGGCACCGTTTCCGACAACCCGGTGGACAGGGGCATGACCACCGTCAGCATCGTCGTGCCCGTGCGCGGCAGGCCCGACCTGCTGCGAGCTGTGGTCGAGGCGGCCGTCCGCGAGGCCGACGAGGCCGGCGGGGTC
>CAIRDU010000217.1 GCA_903877395.1 uncultured Planctomycetaceae bacterium | reverse complement strand
TTTACATATCAATATCAAGAACCGACCCCTTTTCCAACCGACCCCTTTTCTAATGGGTGACCCCTTTTCCGGCACCGGGGAGGCCTTCTCTTCAAGCTAACGCAGCAGGTCGGCGATCTGAGGGCGGGTTGCCTTAATCAGATCGCCCCCCCTGCTGTGTTGGCTAAGTGGAGAGCAAGGGGCGTTAGCGCGGTTTCGCTCCAGCGTTCGGCAACTTCGGTCCAGCGGACTTGCCGTTGTTGTCTCGCTTTCGCCCAGCTTCCCAAGGCGAGTTAAAAAGAGCTTTATGAGGATACTCATCGCCCACGACCTGCCTTTTCCGACCGCTGGCTGGCGGGATGACCCAACTAGCCCCGCTGACGCTCCCTGGGCCATCACGCCAAGCCTTCAGCAATTGCTCCAAATCCCCGGCCAGGCTCCCAGGGTCCCGTGGCGGCATGTGTTTGTTCGGTTGCCAGCCATTCTCCACAAACATGGACAGGGTGCTCATGCCCACCCGGTGACACTCGAAGCACTTGTTGCCCTCGATGTGTAACGTGCGCATATCCCATCTCTCGCCGCCAATGACGTAATACGGCGAATCCTGATCGAGAATCGGAACCACGTTCTCAGTCGTGCCGGAGATCTTGGCGGCGTTGATGAATGGGTTTGTGATGAACGGATCCGCTTGGTGGCACTGCACGCATTGCGGGCGCGTCGGATCTGGAACCTTGAATGCCCGATTGAACTGTTCCGGGTTGTCGATCCACGGCATGACGCCCCGCATCCGCTGCGTGTCCCGGTCGAGCCGGACCCACGGATGGATTTGATCGCTGCTCTCGAAAAAAGCCGTCGCCCCGGTTTTCCGGTGGTAGCCAATCATCTGAACCGAGCCCAGAATCTTGGCGGGGTCGCGGGTTGAGTTCCGCCCGAAACTGACCCATACGACATCCGGCAGCGGAACGCCGGCGGCGGTGCGCCCTTCATGACGCTGGAGCGTCGACCCCGACACCGTGTCCTTTCCCAGCAAGCTCGGATTGTCCAAGGCCTGACCCAGGTTGCCGTAAGAACGGACCCCGTTGACGTAGAGAGGAATCTCCACTGCCTCGCTCAGGTCGATTCGGGGCGGGACGCCCAGATGCGGCTCGACCATCTTCGCATACTCGGACGCCGTCTTCGGAAAATTCCAACCGCGAGGATCGAGCAGACCTCTCTCAACCAGCAACTTCTCAACAAACGCGCGCTTCTGCTCTTCGGTCCACTCGGCTTCTTGGCCCCGGTCGGATTTCGCTTGGGGCGGGACGATGCCAGCGGAAGCCCCCTTCACCGGCTCGACGGCTGCGCGCGTGCCGAGGTTGAATGTCAGCGCCAGGACCAAGGCCAGAACGCGGGTTGAAATGTTCGATATCATGCAGAAAGGAGTAGGATTCAGGGGATGGTGCCGCCGGCGATGAACCAGTCCGCGAATTTTCCTGTTGAGGTGCTTGGCTGCTCTCACCGTTTTTTGGAGGACTCGAGAGACGATGCTTCAAGGGATTTGTGCCCGATCGAATGGGCTTCCGAGCCAGGCTGGGTCGCGAGTCTTCGGATCATCGCCTCGAGTTTCGGCATTTCCTCTGCGGCCATCATCCGCCGCCAGTTGCCGTTCTCGTCCTTGTGCAACAGGATCGAAGCTTCGCGCACGAGGCCATCCACAGACTGGCACTGTTCAAACAAGGTCACTGCGTTCGGTCCTAGGTCGGTTTGCGACAATACCCGGTATGATTCGATCGGTTTTGATTGGCCAACGGTCCAATCAAGAATCATGTCTTCCACGGAACGCTGGCGTAGCTGCACAGGTTCCGGGAGATCCGCGAAAAGCGACGACGCCTGACTCATGATCTGGGAGTCCCAGTGCATCGCAGTGGCAAAAGCTTTTGCATCGTGGTTCAGCATCGCCCAGTGAAGGGTTTGGATTGCGGAAAGCGGTGTCTCGAACCCTTGGTTGCTCCACGCATGGGCTGGCAGCATGGGAATTTCGGGGAATTTCCTCAAAAGCAGCGTGTTCGGACTTCCTTCCGCCGGCTCTGGTTTGGGGGATTGGTCGTCTTCGACTTCGTGTGGACCGATGTGTTTCTGGGAACCTCGCGCGAGCGCGGCACGCAGGTTCCTCACCTGCTCCCTCAGTGGACGAAGTTCTGCGTTTTCCAGACGCATGCGGACCAACTCGTCCGACTCGCCTGCAGTCGCATCGAGGGCTGGTCCGGACGCCTGTTCCAACAACTGCAAGCGCAGAGCATCATTCTGCTCGGTTAGACGCGCGTTTTGACGGTGCTGGATGAGTGCCGGGGCGACGATACCGGCGGCGATCAGCATGCCCGCCGCGATGGGCTTTGCATGACTCATGACAGCGGCGACCACGGTTGTAGGGCCTGTGGCCGTCGCCACCACTGCCATGGAGGAGGCGACGACGGAGGCGGCCAGGCCATCCGGTGCCAGGCCGACCGATTGACGGGCGAGCAGAACGGCCAAAGCGGATACCGAAGAGGTCATGCCGCGGCGAGCCACGCCGTTGCGAAGTTTGTCCAGAGCCCTTTCGACACGCATTCGTGCGGCGTTGTCGGTCACTCCAAGTTTTCTGCCCAACTCAGCGAATGAGCACTGACGGAAGTAACGCAAAAGGAGAGCTTCGCGGTCTGGTTCCTTCAATTCGAGCAGGAGTGCGTCGAGGTCCGGCTGCAAACGTTCCCATTCAATCTCGGGACCGTCGGTCTGCGATTGTTCCTGCATCATCAGTGCCTCCTGTTCCCGCGCATGGCGTCGCCTCGCTGAACGGATCGCCTTTCTCGCCGCATAGACCGTGCTGGTGTGGAGCCAACCCGTGAGGCTTGGACGTTTATCAAGAGTGGAGGCCTTGGAGGCCAGATCGATGAAGACGGATTGGCTGACGTCCTTGGCGGCGTGCACGTCGCCATCCAGCACCCTGAGAGCCGTGCGGTAGACGAAGTCAACATGCCGGCCCACCAGTTCGGCAAAGGCGTCTTCTGAACGCGCCTCGTTGAAGGCACGGACTAGATTGAGATCATCCATCATTCGCTTTCAGGAGTTAGCACCCGCGGAATCTGAAACCGCACAAAATTCCCGCCGATATCGTGGATTGGGTCTGCCCGTCCACTCATCACCTACGGGGTCAGTTCTTGATATTG
>CAIRDU010000216.1 GCA_903877395.1 uncultured Planctomycetaceae bacterium | reverse complement strand
CTGGTGTGGGGACTCATCCTCGATGCGGTCTGGCAGGAGCGGGTGCGCGACACGCTGGCCCCGAGGGTGGTCTCCGTCACACCGCCGCTCGGGTCCGCCGTCGGGGCGGCGCCTCGACTTGAGGTCTTGTTCACCGAACCGGTCCATGGCGTCACGGCCTCCGCCCTCCGACTCAACGGCGTGCCGGCCACGGTCGTGACGGAATTGAGCGCCAACCGCTACGCCTTCGATTTCGCCTCTGCTCCGGCAGGCACCATTGCGCTGGCTTGGTCGACAGAAACAGCAATCACCGACCGTTCGGCCGGTGCGAACCGCCTCGATACTCGAAGCTTCTCGAACCCGGTCGAACCGGCGATCGCAGCCACCCGACTGGCCTTCGCCTCGGTAGGCCAGTCCAGCGACGCCTCTGCCGACACCGCCGCGGCGTTGGCCATCGACAATCGGGAGACCACCAGCAGCCGGACAGCCGACCTGCCTGGCAGCCACTGGTGGGGACACTTGTCGCGCATCCACCCCTTGCAGCGCGTCGAGGGCGTCCAACCGGCCGCACCCGACGACGCCCTCGGCCGGGGCTGCGTGCTGCGCCTCCTCCGCATGGACGACCAGGTGGTCTTCGAGCAAGACCTGCCCGACGTCGGCCCGGGCGGCACTTGGACCATCGACCTGCCGGCCGGGATCATGGCCCGCACCGTCTGGATCGGACTCCCCGGCGATCGAACCAATGGACGCGGCACCCGCCAAGTCTCACTGGCCGAAGTGCGCGTGTCCGGGGTGTCAGACATCCCGTTCGGCCCGCCGCCCCCAGTAGCCGGTACGCCTCTGGACCGGCTCGTGGTCTCGAACAACCTGGCGTCCTTCAAACGCAGCACAATGCTGCGCCTCACCGATGGACTTGCCCCGGCCGCCCGGGCCAATGACGACAAGGCCTCCACCGAGACCAAAACCACGGAACGGACGGTTGACGGCTACTGGGAGGTCGATCTTGGGGGTACCTTCGCCCTTCATGGCATCCGTACCATCGCCGCTTCCGGCATCGGCGGACGTCTCACCAACGCCACGGTCCGGCTCTTCGACGAACAGCATGACTCGGTCTTTTCCCGGAGGATCTCCGGCCGCCCCGACACCTTCGACACCGACTTCGGCGGGCCGGTCTTCGCGAGGTATGTCCGGGTCGGGCTCGAGGACAAACGGCGGACGGACCCGGGCGGCGGTATCGAGTGGTACATCGGCTTCCGCGAGGTGGCTGTGTTCGGTCAACCCACCAACGAGGTCGGCATCCTCAAGTTTGATGCGAATCCCGCCGCGACCGGCTCGGCGGAGGCAACGCTGTCCTGGGAAGTCGAGGACGTGCTCCGGTTGGAGTTGCATCCCAGCGTGGGCTCTGCGGGGTCACTCACTTCGGCCGACGGAAAGGGTCTGGTCCGGCTGACGCCCGCGCGATCCACCGAGTACCTGCTCGTGGCCTCCAACACCGCCGGAATCTTCGTCCGCGCCGCCTCGGTGGAGGTTCCGGGTTCGTCTCTGCCGGTGCGCCTCGACGAGTTGGTTGCGGCCAACCGCTTCTCCTTGGCCACTGCCTCGGGCGACGCTACCGATTGGATCGAACTGCGCAATCCAGGCAACCAGCCCGTGGACCTCGCAGGATGGAGCCTGAGCGACGATCCGACCAAACCGCGCAAGTGGACCTTCCCCCGTTGG
>CAIRDU010000215.1 GCA_903877395.1 uncultured Planctomycetaceae bacterium | reverse complement strand
GCTTGCTGTATTCGATCGCCAAAACGCTTTTCGAGGCCGGCCTCTCGGTGCAGGCGGCAAAAATCGGCACGTACCTCGATCAGGTCGTGGACGCCTTTCATGTGACCGATGCCGAGGGCTGCAAGATCATCGATCTCCAGCGGTTGGCTGCCGTGCGGAGCCGGGTGGAGCAGGTAGTGGCGCCGCTCACGGCTCCGTTGCCTCCGGCGTAACGGCCGCTGGCAGTGCGGATTCGTTTGGCAACGGGAGTGGCTCGCGGCCACTCAGCGAGAGCATCCGTGCCCGCCACATTGTTTCAAACTGGTTGATCGGCATACCAACGAGTTGCTCAAATTGTCGGACTGGCTCAATGCGATCTGTTGGGGCCACGAGCGCCTCGATCGCCGCGGGCGAGAGCAGCGGATCCAAGAGTGCCAGATGAAATGCCAGCCCCCAAGACATCAGATAGACCTGCCGGCTGGTGGAGGCCGTACCGCCGTGCCCAATCAAGAACTGTTTCTGGTCTGCACAGAGCACGTATGCCAGCGGCGGCGACTGTCCGCTGCCGAGCAGTTCCTGAAGCAGGCCGAGCCTGTGTGGGTCGGCAGCGTCTAGTCGCAGTTCGCCCGCCTCGATCACGGCCGTTTCAAAAACCTGTGCGAGGCCCTCGTCCAGCCACAGCGGCAGGCTGCCACCGGAACTTTTTACAAATCGGCTGTCGGCGTACGCATGCCACGATTCATGGGCCAGCCACCCGTAGAAGGCTTGTCTGGCAGCCGCAACACGAGCCGTATTGTCCCGCCGCGCTGCCTCGATCCGAGCACGTGCCTGCGATTGCTCGCGTTCCCAACGTAGGCGAGTACGAGTCACGATTTCACTCCGCTGTCGCACGGGAACGCCCTGCTTGTCGAGATCTGCTGCCAAGCGGCGGATGCCCTCATCGAGCGCACGATCCAGTTCGGAGTAGCGTTGCTCCGTCGCGGCAAGTGCTTCGCTTGCAATGCGTTCTTGCTCGATTATGGCAGGCATGTCGCTGCCAGCCACGAGCAGTCGGCGAGAGGGCACGTAGAATGCTGGGTTTGCCACGCGGATGCCAATCTCGGACTGTAAGGCCCTGTATTCGCTGGCCGTACCGCACAATCGAACCCTGAGCATGGCTGAAGGGGGGCTGGGATCGGTATCGCTTGTGCGGAGCGGCAAGAGGGCTTGCAGAGCGTCGAACATCTGCGTCAGCCGGACGATCGACTGTCGCGTGAGTCGCGGATCGGCGGTGCTCTCCATCGCAAACCACTCCCCTTCGTAGCACCAGGCCTCAGCATTCGGGGTGACGGATGGCTTGCGGGCCAAGTGGATCGCAGCTTCTGCGTTGCCGCGGATGTCGCCTCTGTCGCGAAAAGCCTGCACTCGGGCTTTGAGCAACGCGTGTTCGTCGGGAGAAAGTCGCTGGACTGAGTGAATGCGATCGGCCCCCACGCGGGCCCATGCGATGAGATACATGGGCTTTCCCGGCGGTCGCACCACCTGCACAAAGCCCACGTCACTGCTCGTGTCCGGCGGATCGGGATCAATGACGAGTCCTACTAAGTGACGACCGTCGGTCAGATGAATCGACTCGAGTTTCCATGCGGCGGTGGCCAGACTCCGAGGCTGTTCGTCGCCAAACGCCGCACCCCACACGATGGCCAAGCAGCCGGCAAGGCACCAGCCGATCCTATTCGCAACTGTTTGCAAACGCATGAACGACGGGATGGCAGACATCTCCTCGCACCGCCTCCGACAGAGCATTCCCCGGAAGGGAAATGAATTATTGGGAAAAACTAAAAGTATGTGTTGATCACGTTTTCAAAAAGTTCCTGCCGGCCGCTGCGGCAGGCGTCGGCTTCTCCCTTGACCAGCATCTCTTTCTCAAGCGAACGGAACGTCTCGCTGCCCGACTCGATGCGTTTGCCCAGTGGGCTTGACCACGACGCATAACGCTCCTCCAAAAGTTTTTGAATCGCGCCGTCGGCCCGCATCGCCGCAGCGATTGTGAGGCCACGGGCAAACGCATCCATGCCACCGATGTGAGCGTAGAAAAGATCGACTGGCTCAAAGCTCTCACGCCGCACTTTGGCGTCGAAGTTAACGCCGCCGGGAGCCAGGCCGCCGTATTTCAGAATTGTGTACATAATTTGCGTTGTCAGGTAGATGTTCGTTGGAAACTGATCGGTGTCCCAGCCCACCAGCGGGTCGCCGGTGTTGGCATCGATCGAGCCGAGAAAGCCCTGCATGCCCGCATACTCAAGCTCATGCTGCATCTCGTGGCCAGCCAGCGTGGCGTGGTTGGTTTCGATGTTCATCTTCACGTGCTTCTCTAGGCCATATGTCCGCAGAAAATTGATGCATGTGGCGCAGTCGAAGTCGTATTGATGCTTCGTGGGTTCGCGGGGCTTGGGCTCGAAGTAGAACTGGCCTGTAAAGCCAATCTCCTTGGCGTAGTCGACGGCCATGTGCATGAATTTTGCGAGGTGATCCACTTCTCGTTTCATGTCCGTGTTCCACAGGCACTGATAGCCTTCGCGGCCACCCCAGAACACATAGCCAGCACCGCCCAATCGGTGCGTTACGTCCAACGCTTTCTTCACCTGCGCCGCGGCGTAGGCAAACACGTCGGCCTGAGGGCTGGTCGCCGCGCCGTGCACGTAGCGAGGATTGCTGAACAGATTGGCTGTGCCCCAAAGGAGCTGGATTCCGCTTGCATCCTGATGACGCTTAAGCGACTCGGTCACTGCGTCGAGATGCGAGTGTGACTCACTCAGCGTGTTGCCCTCTGGGGCAACGTCGCGGTCGTGAAAACAGTAGAAACCAACGCCCAGCTTTTCCATGAATTCAAACGCCACTTCCACGCGATCCATCGCCGCGGTGAGTACGTTGCCGTGGGTTTCCCAAGGTCGCAGCATTGTCGGCGCACCGAATGGGTCGCTGCCTGTGCCGCGAAACGTGTGCCAGTAGGCCACCGCAAACCGGAGGTGATCGCGCATCGGTCGGCCCTCGACCAAAGCGTCGGCGTTGTAGTGGCGGAAGGCCAGCATGTTTTTTGTGGTCGGACCTTCAAAGCGGATTTTTGGAATACCGGGAAACGCCTCTGGCGTTGGGGTGCTTGTGCCTGCCATCGATTCACTCCTGCGGGGGTATGCGAGCGGATTGGGATTGGTTTCTGGGGCGATCAACATATACCGGCTCGGGGCTTGATTGTCTTGTGGCGTGCCGTGTCGCCCCCGCTGTGCAGGCAAGAAGTTGGCGGCCCCAGTCTGGAAACCACTCGATCAGACCAGCCAGCAGGCCGGCCGAACGGGGTACGACCAGTTCACTGTGCCGTCGCTGGCAGGCGGCGAGCACCCGCTCTGCCAACCGGTCGGGATCCAGTGGCCGGAGCTTTGTGCCACCGCCGGGGGCGTTGGCTTGGGCGGGCAGGCCGTCCCTGTCCACTTCTTGAGCATAGCGAGGCTGTGCGGCATCGGCCGAGCGAGGGGCGGACGATGCGCGGCGAATCGGCCCTGGCGAGACCAGCAGGACGTGCGCGCCGCGAGGCGAGAGTTCCAGCCGAACCGCATCGGCATACGCGGCGAGTGCCGATTTGGCGACACAGTAGGGGCCCATGAAGGGCGTAACCAGTTTTCCAGACAGGCTGCCTACATAGACGATGCGACTGTCTTTTGTCTCGCTGGCTCTGAAGTGCAAATCGGCGAAGGCCCGCGTGATTTCCACAGCGGACAGCAGATTGGCATCCAGCCATGCGCGAAGTTCGTCAACGCCCGTGTTGAGGATCAAGGCCCGCCCCGAGCGGCCCACGCAGAAAAATAAATCATCCACACCGCCCAACCGTCTGGCAGCCTCGGCAACCACGCGATTGCCTTCGCCGGATTGGGACAAGTCGGCAGCCAGGCCGTGCACCTGCTCTGCCGGAACCCCCGAAGCCTCGATCGTTTCCATTGCTGCCCGCACACCCTCTGGGGAGCGGCCAACCACCAGCACGCTGGCCCCTGCTCGAGCTACGTGCCCAGCCAGCACCAGTCCAAATCCAGCGGTGCCCCCGGCCACGATCACACGACGTTTTTTCCACATCTGCAACACCTCAAGCGGTGGGTGAATTGCGGGGCCTCGTGGCTCCGAACCAAACAGGCTACTG
>CAIRDU010000214.1 GCA_903877395.1 uncultured Planctomycetaceae bacterium | reverse complement strand
CGGCTCCGGCCTCCGCGTCGAAACTGAGCATTGTTCGCGATGCGGCGATTGAGGTGCGGGGGCCGACCATGTTTGGCGAATTGATTATTGCAATCGTCTATCTGCCAATTCTTTTTTTAGAGGGCACCGAGGGAAAACTCTTCCGGCCGATGGCCCTGACGGTGCTTTTTGCGTTGGCCGGGTCGTTGGTGATCTCACTCACATTGATGCCGGTGCTGGCAGCGACCGTGCTGTCCCGGCAGGAAGAGCACGAGCCGATGCTGATGCGGCTGTTTCACAAGTTTTACAACCCTCTGGCACGGCTGGCCGTCTGTCATCCGGTCGTGGTTTCGCTCTGCGCTGCAGGACTCGTGGCGGCGAGCATGCCGTTGGCAATGCGGCTTGGAGCCGAGTTTATGCCGCGTCTGGACGAGGGGGATCTGCTCATTGAGGTGAACAGATTACCAAGCGCCACGCTCGAGGACTCCGTGCCACTCACGACACGGATTGAGAAGGTGCTGTCGGCCTCACCCGAGGTGCGCACGGTGTTTTGTAAAACGGGCCGCCCGGAGATTGCAAACGATGTGATGGGGGTACAACAGACGGATGTCTGGGTGATGCTCAAACCCCGTGCGCAGTGGCCGCTGGATATTTCGCGAGACACCCTCGTGGAGAGAATGTCGGCGTCGCTGGCTGCGGCGGTGCCGGGAGCCAACTTCAGTTTCAGCCAGCCGATTGAAATGCGAGTCGATGAGCTTGTCGCAGGAGTGAAGTCCGACGTGGCAGTGCTGCTCTACGGAGACGACCTCAACACGCTGGGGAATCTTGGCAAGCAAGTCGAGGGCTTGCTTCGTGATATTCCAGGGGCCGTCGATGTGCGGGCCGACTGGCAGGCCAACGTGCCCACGATGCGGATCGAAGCTAGGCCAGATCAGTTGGCTCGCCACGCCATCGATGGGATTGAAGTGATGCGCACGGTCTCGGCCATGGGTGGCATTGGGGCGGGCGTGATCTTTGAAGGCCGTCCGCGCTATCCGCTGGTCGTCAGATTTCCACGGGAATGGCGTGAAAACCCAGAACTCGTACCGCAGATTCCGGTAGGCACCGCCGGCGGTAGGCCGGTGCCACTGGGCGAGTTGGCCGATATCGAGATGGAGGAGAGTCCCCCGTCAATCGAACATGAGAATTCTCGCCGCCGCACGTTTGTGTCGGCCAATGTTCGCGGCCGTGATGTGGCTGGTTTTGTCGCTGAGGCACAGCGGGCAATCCGCGCTCGCATCGCGTTGCCTGCTGGCTACTCGATCGGCTGGGGAGGCGATTTCGAAAACCTCCTCTCCGCGAGTCGCAGGCTGGCTTTGATTACGCCGATTGTGCTTGGTCTGATTGCAATGTTGCTCTACGCGAGCTTTCAATCGTTTCGACTAGCCGCGCTGATCTTTTGTGCTGTGCCTGTAGCGGCCTCTGGTGGTGTCGTGGCATTGGCCGTTCGAGGGATGCCATTTTCAATTGCTGCCGGCGTCGGATTTGTGGCGCTGTTTGGCGTGGCCGTGCTTAATGGATTGGTGTGGGTGGCAGGCGCCGAACACGCTCGCAAAGAAGGAATGTCGGCTCGTGAGGCGGCGATTCTGACCGCGGTGATCCGGATACGCCCCATTTTAATGACGGCACTCGTGGCGAGTTTCGGATTCCTGCCGATGGCGATGGCCACGAGTGCGGGAGCCGAGATCCAACGGCCGCTTGCCACTGTTGTGATCGGTGGCATCATCACATCAACCCTCCTGACGGCGCTGGTCGTGCCGGCCATTTACCCATGGTTTGCGCCGCATCCTCGGCCGCAGTAGAATCTGGCTTGAAACTCACACGCTGGCGGCATAGTTGCACCGTCGACGATCACGCCAGAATTTTAAAGCAGGATCTCTCAGCCATGACGCTTCGCGAATTCCAAACGCTGATCCGCACGATGTATCATGAAAAGGATGCCGCCCGCGGCGTGGAAGGCACATTCATGTGGCTCTCTGAGGAAATCGGCGAGTTGGCAACTGCCCTGAGGAGTGGCACGCACGAGGAACTGTCGCTCGAATTTGCCGATGTGTTGGCGTGGCTGGCAACAATCGCCAACGTTGTCAACGTGGATCTAGAGGCGGCTGTGGCCCAGAAATATGGCACGGGGTGTCCCGGGTGCGGGCAATTGGCTTGTACCTGTTCAAACGCGGAGAAGCCATGATCTCACCCCACGGTTTTTGGGGATGGCGTGCGATTCTCGGCGGGGCAGCCTATCTCGTGGCGAGCCTTGCTGCTGGCGTGCAGTCGCCGTGCGCTGATGAGCCTCGCTGGGATGTGCAGGTGGGCTTGGGCGGCGTGTACCGCACAGGTTTGTGGACGCCGTTAGTGGTCTCTCGAAAATCGCGACCAGCCACGTCAACGCCATCAGGCCAGTCGTCCGATGAATCTTGCCCGATTGGCGGGTGTTTGTATGCTTGGGTGGAGGATCCAGACGGGCAATTTGTGCGATCGCCCCCGGCCCCTCTTTCGACGGACGTTGGCGGCACGCAAGTGGCACGATTGTGTGTGCGTTTTGGTCGGCCGACGGGCCGCGTGCTGATTCAGGAACCCGGCCAAGAGCCGACGCACCACGGCGTGCCGCTGCCGATTGGATCCACTGAAACCGTCCTGTTGGTGGTTGGAAATTTGCCAAACGCCGAGCGAGCGGCGCGACTCTTGGCCCGCGATGATGGCACTCGGCCCCGCGTGGTGATCGCACAGGATCTAGACGCACTGGGAAAATCAGCCCGAGATTTT
>CAIRDU010000213.1 GCA_903877395.1 uncultured Planctomycetaceae bacterium | reverse complement strand
GTTTTATTCAGGTGGCTCGCACGCTGGGAAAGCCGCTGGTCATGCGAATGAACCTCAACCAGCAGTCATCAGGCGATCAGTGGCACACCCATAAGTCACTCATGAACTCCATGTCACCGATTGTTGATTGCGGCGTGCACTACGTTGACGTGATGTGCCAGATGACAGGGGCCAAACCGGTGCGAGTCAGCGCCATCGGGGCGAGGCTCGCCGGCGAACTCAACCCAGGCATGTACAATTACGGTCAGTTGCAGGTGACTTTTGATGACGGTTCTGTCGGCTGGTACGAGGCCGGTTGGGGGCCGATGATGAGCGAGGTGGCCTACTTCGTAAAGGACGTCATTGGGCCCGATGGGTGCGTGAGTATCGCGGGCGTGCAGGATGGGGATGCCGCCAGCGACGATGTGGCGGCCCACTCGAAGGCTGGCAAACTCCGACTGCATCGCGCCGAACTGGGCCCAGACGGGAATTTCGCTCACCGCGACGAGATCATCGACTGTACCGACGAGCCAGATCACGATGGACTGTGCTCGCTGGAGCAGCAATTCTTTCTCGACGCAATTCAAAATGATCGGGATCTTTCCGATCACATGGAAGGTGCCGTGCGGAGCCTCCGCATCGTGCTGGCCGCCGATGAAGCGTTTCGCACCGGCCGCACCGTCGAGATTCGATAGAATGTATCTTCTACGGCTCACAGACGAGTCTCGCGCACGAGCGATCTTTCTCGTCGAGAGTTCCGCGAGGAGTTGCTCAGGGCGGGAGTTGATTCAGGCGTCGTATTTGGTGGCCCTTTGAGGCCGCGACCGCATGGCGTTGGCCGCGGCATCCCCTAGAAAAGAGCCGGTAACCGGATCCCAATGCACCTTGCGTCCGAGTCGCAAGGCAATGTCGCAGACGTTGCCCAACGTGCTGGACGCATGCCCCTGTTCAACTGGGGCCACCGGATCCTGCCGGGTGCGAACGCTGCGAAAGAAATCGGCGATATGCGATGTGACGGCATCGGGATAGACGGGGCTGGCGTGGAGTCGACGATCGCTGGCCTCGAATGACTGGGTCAAAAGCGATTGCGGCTCGGCCCAGATGCCGCTGCGATCGACTCGCACCCATCCCTTATCGCCGATGAATCGGCATCCCATCGGGTGCGGCTTGTCGGCGTTGGAAAAACTCAAACGCAACCCGCTGGGCCATTGAAACTTCATCTGCCATCCAATCCACGTGTCGGTCATGCCTTCGGAGGGCATGGTGCCTGTGCCTTCAACATCGAATGGCTGCGACAGCACCTCGGGGCACCCCCAGCCAGCGATGTCGAGGTGATGCACGCCCCAGTTGCAGATAAATCCGGCGCAGTAGTGGGAGATCATGTACATCGCCAGCCATTCGCACCGTTTGGGATCGTAAGGCACAAGCGGTGCCGGGCCCGTCCACGTTTCGTAATCGAAGCCAGGTGGGGGCGGGCACGGTGCTGCAGCCGGATAGGCTACGCCGCCCGGCACACCCACTTCGATCTGGTTCACGCGACCAAGGAAACCGTTACGTGCCAATTCGCAGGCAAGCCGAAACTGCGGCCAACTCCGCTGCTGGGTGCCGGTCTGAAACACCCGTGAGTGCCGGCGCACTAGCCGACAGATCTCGGCTCCTTCGGCGATCGAACGCGTGAGCGGTTTTTCGCCGTAAAGGTCTTTTCCCGATTCCAGAACGCGAGAGAAGACAATACCGTGCCAATGATCGGGCACGACGCCAAAGACCGCGTCGATGTCGTTGCGGTCGAGCAGTTCTCGAAAGTCTGCATGGAGATCGCAGCCTGCGGCGCC
>CAIRDU010000212.1 GCA_903877395.1 uncultured Planctomycetaceae bacterium | reverse complement strand
CGGAGGAGGCTCGAGCGGCTCGCCAAGATGTGTGAGAATCTTACGGAAGGGCTCTGGATCGGTGATGAAGGAGATGAGCCGAATATCACCGCCGCAGTTCGGGCACTGGAGTGGAAACTTCTCACGACGGCAGAGCCAAGTTTGAAGCCACAAAACTGGATAGAACAGGCGTACCGCTCAGGAGATCTGCACTGCCCTCGACTGCCCTGTTGAGGCAAGCTCTTTGTGTTGCTAGTCGTCCGGCGTGTCAATGAGATGCTGGAGGCACGCCCGACTGTGCACGAAGCCCACGTTCGCGAGTAGCGAAAAGCCCGAAGACCAGGCTGCTCGATTCAGCGTGGCGTTGGTTGCCACTGGAGCACCTGCCCATCGGCGATGAGCCGTTCGCGGAGCGTCTGGTAGCTGACGTTCTGCACGGCTACATTCTGCTCGATTGCGTGCACCGCCGCGGTCGCGGCCGACTGCCCAAGCACCATGAAGACCGGCTCCATTCGAATCGAACCGTAGGCGATGTGCGAGGCCGACAGGCAGATGGGAACGAGGATGTTGGAGCACTGCTCGGCCCGCGGCACGATCGCGCCGTAGCCGATCGGGTAGGGAGGAAAGCCGCCCACCTGCACGTCCCCCTCGTTTCGTACGCAGCCATCGGGCGCAACGAAACGGCCAACGTGGTGCGAGTCCATCGTGTAGGCTGCCATCCCAATGGGATCGGAGACCGTTTTCTGGCCCTGACAGTGGTGCTGCGTCATGACCGTGAGGCCGACCATACGGCGGGCTTCACGGACATAGATCTGCGTCTGCCAACCGGACCCGGCGGTGAACTCATCGCGGCACACGCCCCACCGCGAGACCTCGTCGCGAATCGTCTCGGGCACCCGCGGGTGATTGGCGAGCGTCCACATGAGTCCCTGCTGGTAGAGCCGGTGACGGTCTACAATCTCGCAGCGGCGGGCGTAGCTCGCCTCGGGATATTCGTAGCTCTGGCCAATAAAATCGGTCGAGAATCCGAGCCTGTTGTTCGTATCGGTCTTACGGTTTGGCATCGCCGAATTGATCCAGGGCACGTCCGTCTGGCCCGCCTCGACATTCCGTAGCAGCAACTCGTACCAGCGGGCGTCGTATCCCTCGGGCTTGTGAAATGGAATCCGGTTTTCGGGATGATCGGTGAGGCACATGCGAAAGGTGTAGGCCTGAATCCGATGGTCACCCGTTCCGTCGGCATCCCCTCCACCCTGCTCGACGAAGGGAAGCAGTCCGCTGGAGGGATCTCCGGGCTTCGCGTAGGGGTCGACGCCAGAGGCAAACTGGTGGTGTTTCGCCTGGGCCGCCTGCACGCCGTTGAGCGTTTCTGCGTAGGTCGCGTTCGCCTCCCTGCCGACTGTGTGCCGGATCCCGGCGGCGGCCATCAGGTCGCCCTCGTACGTCGCGTCGATGAAGACACGTCCCGCAAAACTGCGGCCCGACTCCATGCGGATCGATAGAATGCGGCCGGGGATTCCCCGCGTCATGGCCACGCCTGCGGCGCGGTCGAGCCGTTCGCCGTGCACCACCTCGAGCCTGTTGGCGGCGATCCAGCCCCGCAGGATCGCCAGTGCTGCGCTGGGCTCGAACGTCCACATGGCACTTTCCTCCGCGGCGTTCACGGTTTGGCCGCCCGACCGGTACGCATCGCGGTCTTGCCACTTCCATGCCGCGGGGTCGGCGTAGTGCCGCTTCACCGCCTCGTAAAACTCGCGGGCAATGCCGCCCACGGCACCCTTCTTCCCGATATCGGTCTGGCCCAGTCCGCCGGTCGTGAGACCGCCAACCCGATCGGTCGGCTCGATCACCACGACGCAGCGGCCCATCCGTGCGGTCTGCACCGCAGCCGCAATGCCCGCGGCTGTGGCTCCATAGATCACGACGTCGTGCGGCTGATTTTCGGCCTGCACCGGGGCCGCACCAAACAGGCTAGCAGCCAGTAATAGCCGCCGGAAGATCGACGGAATCTCTCGCACAAACGGATGATGGGAGAGCGGCTTATTGGTCACTTGGAAAATTCCTCTGGAGTAGTGAGCGACGTCAACCTTCGTCCATGCTGTTCGCCCCAAGTTTCAGATGCTCTCGCGTGGGATGGACGACATTCTTGGCGAGGCCGATCTTCTCGAGCAATACGATGAAGGTGTACGTGAGATCCAACTCCCACCATCTGTGACCATGAGCGGCGCAGCGAGGAAACGCGTGATGGTTGTTGTGCCAGCCTTCGCCGTTGTTGGTGAAGCCGATAATCCAGTTGTTGCGACTGTGGTCCGAGACTTCATAGTTGCGGTAGCCCCAGAGGTGCGTCAACGAGTTCACTGCCCAAGTGATGTGCCAGCAGTACACCGTCCGAACAAAGACGCCCCACACCAACAGGCTCAATCCAAACTGAATTCCTCCCAACAGGTTGCCGGTCATCCACCAACCGATCCCCAATCCGGCCAGATAGAACAACACCGCGTGGGCCAGATAAATCCACCACCGCATGAAGCCCCGCTCCAATCGCAAGTAGAACGGATCCTTCAGGATGTCACGGGCATACCGGTCGTAAAAGTCCGCAGTGCCAAAATACTTATTCTGATAGACCAGCCACCGCATGTGTCCCCAGAAAAAATCGACCAGTGGCGTATGTGGGTCGGACTGCTCGTCTGAGTGTTGGTGGTGCATGCGGTGGATCGCAATCCAGCGGGCTGGGGCATCCTGCAAGCAGCACACTCCCAAGAGTGCCAGCGTGTGCTCGAGCCACTTGGGCACGATGAGTCCCCGGTGAGTCAGCAGTCGGTGATACCCCAGATTGATGCCGAGCGATCCAAACACGTAGTTGCCTACGAACACCGACACGACGCCTGTCCAGCTAAAAAACCAAGGGACAAACGCCAGCAGGGCCAGCAGATGCAGGGCAACAAATCCGAACACATACACCCAGAAGATATGTCCGGTGACGGTG
>CAIRDU010000211.1 GCA_903877395.1 uncultured Planctomycetaceae bacterium | reverse complement strand
TGCCGGTGCCGGTGCCGCCGATCACACCAACAACCAACACTCGCGATAATTCCCGCCTCGCGGAATCCAGACGCGGTTCGATCTGTTGCCACTCGCGCCGCACATGTGCGGCAGGAGCCCATCCGTCCAAGGCATTGCTCCAGCTGCCCATCGCGGCGATGAGTTCATCGAATGCCGAAAAATCGACCGCAGGAGGCGTCGGGGAATTGGGGACGTATTGTGGGTGCATGTATTTTACTCACAAAAGAGCTAGACAAATTCCTGGCGGCACTCGAACAAGAGACGCCTAGCCTGAGCCACCTCCGGACGGGCCGCCGCGGCGGCCAGACGATTGATCTCCTCCAGACGGCCGCCGAGCACAACGCCATGCAAGGTTTCAGCCAGCACGCGACTGCGTTCGGCAGACCAGTTCGCGAAGAGCGTTTCTAAAAGCGGCTTGAGCCCGACGACCGTCAGACCCAACGCTCCCTCGCCGACTAAGGTCGCCGCCGTGCCGACAACGATGTCACCCACGTGGTGCACAAGCGCGGAAAGCCCTCCAGCCGTCACGGCAGCAGCCGGCACCACGGCGGCACCGGCCAGTCCGAGCCCCAGCGTGATGGCTGGCCGAGCCACGGCGCCGACGTTCAGTCCAGCCAGAATCCATCCCACCGTGTCGGGATTTTCACGGGAGAAGCGATCGAGTTCACCTCGGACAAATGCCCGATAATCATCCGAGACTATCGGCAGGCTGTTGTGTCGGCGTTCCAGATCGGCATACCACGCCGTGCGATCTGGATCCACGAGCACTCCCCCCAGCATCTCGGCCAGACGACTGTTGTGCTGGCAGGCATCTTCCAACCGTTGGACGAAATCGGCAAGTGCCTGCTTGAGCGCTTTCAATTCATTGACGGAAAAATCCTCACGTTGCTCCGCCTCACTTTTCGCGAGCCCTGTTCGTCTTGCCAGCCACAGCACGCCGCTGCCACAACGCCGGTACAGTCCGCTCACCGTAAGATCCAACGTCGAGCGGCGAGGCTCGAGCCACCGCCAAATTTCGTTCCAGACGATTTTGCCAGGAGCCGTCGGCAACTCCATCTGTACCCTCGCCTCGTTGGCCAGAAGTTGCTGCGCTTGCTGCCAGTCGCGAGCATGGTTCTGGATCTCGTCCAACCATGCCCCAACTCCTGTGCCTGAATCGAGTACAACGCGAAAAGCGCCCTTCATGGCCCGCACCTTGATACGATCAAAATCGAAATCACTGAGACTCGCCCCCACATCCGTGCTGCCGTCGGCTCGCTCGCGGGGATGATCGACGATGTGGTGGCACAAAGACACCGTTTCGGGCATGGCACATTCGCTCATCGCAAAGAAGTCGATCCGCCCTGCCTGCGCGTGACCAGAATGGTGCGGGGCTGCATAGACAGCCGCCGGTTGGATCCCCGTTTCGGCCAGAAACGTGGCCAGCCAACCGCCGATCTTCTGTCGCTGCTGGGGCCATTCGACCATGTTAAAAATCACAATCACCGTCTTGCTCGCGGCGCCAGCGGCGGCAAAGAATTCTCGCACAGCAGCATCGTTGTATTTCTGCTGCGTGAGCACTGCCACAAGTACATCGCACGCATTGCGAACACATTCGGCTCGCTGCCAGTTGGTGCGCAGCGGACCGTCGATGTCGGGCGTGTCGAGGAGTACGAGCCTAGCTGATTGCTTGCCGGTTCTATCCTCGCGCCACACCAACACATTTTCGCTGCCATCCGCTTCGGAACCAATCGCATCGTCTGCGCTCGACCAAGGCCGAAGGGTAAACCCTGGAAAAAGCGCCGCCAGATCGATGCGAGACGCCAAGCCCTGCGGCAGGCTGGCTACCGGATACCGAGTACGAGCAGCCTCGGCGATCGAGCGACTGATCACCGAGCCAGCCAATGCATTGGCAATGAGGCTCTTGCCTGTATTGGTGCCGCCGCACACCGCCGCTACGAGCACCGGCTCTCGCGCGGCCTGCGGCCGCAGCTTACCGAACAACTGGCCGTGCCAAGCTGTGGCACTTGGATCCGGCAAGCCCAGCGAAGATGCCAGCGGACGCAGGGCATCGATCAAGTCGCACAGTTGTTCAACGCTCCTGGCCCACGCCGCAAATGCAGTCAACTCAGCTGCGGCTGCTGTCGTCTCCAAAGGCTGCTGGCTCATGGGATCGGAAACATCGGATCGCAATGCGGAACTCACTTCCTCTTTTCAAGCCGACAAAACATCATTTTGCCTCCAGCCTTCGCCTTTGGAGCAGGGATCGTTGCCTGCGGGCGATCGACGCGCTACACTCACACGCAGTCTGCGGCTTGGCTGCTCGACAGAGAGACAAGTGTGTCTTCTGGCGATTGGGTCCGCAAATCCACCTACTATTCGCCTTTGAAACGTCTAAAAATATCTATGCTTCAACGCCGCCCAATATTTCCCGGTGTGATTGAGATGAACTACCAGGCCGGGTGGCGGATCGGCTGCAATGTCTACCTTGTGCACGACGATCGAGATTGGGGGCTTATCGATATAGGCTACACCGAAAGCGTGGACGAAATCATCGAGATGATCCGTCAGTTGGATTTTCCGCTCTTGCAGTGCCGGGCGCTGGTTGCCACTCATGCTGACGTAGACCATATCCAAGGCCTTGCCAAAGCGAAGAGCATTCTTAAGGCACCTGTGATCGCGCATCCCTTGGCCGTTGAATCACTCGAAACCGGCGATCGAATCAAGACATTCGCTGAGATTGCCGCACAAAATGTCCATCTCGACATGCCCATTGTGAAGATCGATAAGACTGTGGTGGATGGCGACACGATCGAAATCGGAGGACAGCGACTCGAGGTCTGGCACACGCCTGGCCACACCGATAGCCAACTCGCCTTTCGCATGGGTAACCTGCTTCTGTCTGGCGACAACATCTATCGGGATGGTTCTGTGGGCGCCATCGACGCACATCACGGCAGCGATATTCCGTCGTTTATTCAGTCTCTCAATCGAATTGCAGCCAGTGATGTGGAATGGCTCCTGCCGAGCCATGGCCCAATCTTTCGGAAAGACAACCGCCTGCTGGCCAAGACGATCAGCCGACTTGAAGGCTATCTCAAGCTGGCAGACTTCGGCACCTGTGCCCCCGATTGGCCGCTTACCGCAGAGTGGGACCGCGAACTGGCCGAGGGCCGTTTTCCGAACGGTCAGCCCGCGGCGACTGCCCAGACTGCCTAGCTCGCAGCGAGGCAGTCTGTTCTGCTTTGAATGATTTTTCCGTCAAGAACGGTTGTCCGGCCAGACGATAGTTTCCCAGACGCTCACTGCTCCGGGGGGACCATCTGATGAAACGGTATGCATATGCTGCTGCGGCCATTGTGGTCGCAGTGACTTTCTTCTTGACCACGGCTTCCGTAGAAGCCCAGCCAGTCGCCGGCCAGCAGGCCTATGGCAGACAGTGGGGCCAATCGGCTGCCACGCCCGACTGGAATCGATTCTACCACTACCCCTATATCTTCTATCCGCAAAATTACTATGCCGATGGCTATATGCAAAGTGCCAACGATCTCTACCACCGCTATCCGCAGGAAATGCGGGTGCCTGTCTACAATCGCGGTTGGCACAACGAGTACCCGAAGCGACGACTCTACCATCAAGGCCATCACTTCAACCTCGACGTCTTTTAAGGCGGCTACGTCTGGCATCAAAGCCCTCTTGCCTCAGTTGCTATGATGCTGCCAGATGAACGTAAGATGCGTTGCCCTTTCGCCGAGGGCTCGCACACCATTCTGCCACCAGCATCATAGCCAGCATGAATCCCGCCCCGCCCCAGCCGCCATCTGAAAATGATCGCGAGGCTGCTCGACTGTGGCTGGACAACGTCTACCAAGGAGACGATGCCATTCAACTCACGCCGCGTGCCGTGCTGACCGGCATGGTGATCGGCGGCGTGATGTCCATTTCGAACCTCTACGTGGGCCTTAAAACAGGCTGGGGCCTCGGCGTCACCATCACCTCCTGCATTTTGGCGTTTGCCGTCTTCAAGTTTCTCGAGGCAATCGTGCCAGCGTATCGCGGCCGCCCTTTCACGATCCTCGAAAACTACACGATGAGTAGTGCTGCGAGCGCCGCTGGCTACATGTCGAGCGCAGGACTCGTGTCAGCGCTGCCAGCGCTCTATCTCACGACCGGCAGGCTCATGCAATGGTGGGAGATCATGCTCTGGCTGGGCGCCATTTCGATGCTGGGAGTGTTCATGGCGATCCCTCTCAAACGACAACTCATCAACATCGATCAACTCCCCTTTCCTTCGGGCATTGCCACAGCCGAGACGCTCCGAAGCATGCACAGTGAAGGGGGCGAGGCGGTCGTGAAGGCACGATCGCTTTTTGCAGCCGCGATTGTTGGTGCGACCGTGGCTCTCTGGCGGGATCTTTTACCAAAAATTCAATCGCTCGCAGCGTTTGCCTTTCCAACTGAATTGCCATTTTGGCC